>JBBSKE010000103.1:0-10171 GCA_038256595.1 Tepidiformales bacterium
ATACTGCTGCCGGTTGCGGTCGTCATCGGTATCAATACCGGCGAGGACAACGACTCTTCGGACCCTGTGGCAACAGTTGCAGCAGCGAGTGACGTTACGGCTGCCGCCGGGGCAGTGCAGGTTACGAACTTCGCTTTTGTGCCGAAGGAACTTACGGTTGCACCGGGTGGACAGCTGACGTTCCAGAACACTTCGAATACGGAACATCGCGTGCAGGTTGGCGATGGCGAAGCGAAGATACTTGCCGCGGGCGAGACCTGGCAATGGAACGCGACGGAGCCGGGAACATTCGAACTGGTATGCACGGCTCATCCGAACGAGATGACGGGCGAAGTTGTGGTGGAGTAGTGCTTCTAGCTTCTAGCTTCTAGCTTCTAGCTTCTAGCTTCTAGCTTCTAGCTTCTAGCTTCTAGCTTCTAGCTTCTAGGGAGACACTATTTGGCGTGGAACAGGGGTCAACAGCGGTTCCCACTAAAGGCACCACGAAAGTGCGGAAACCCCGACCGGGAGGAAGGACTTGTGTCCATCCTCCCACTTGGATTCTGACCGGGGCGGGCGCGAAGTAGTGTCCGCGAAATCGCGAAATACGGGGCGAGCTAGGCCTTTGGCTCGAGGATGACGACCGGGATGGCCCGCTCCGTCTTCGCCTGGTAGTCGTTGTAAGCGGGCCAGATCTTGGCCATTTTCTCCCAGAGTGCGGGTTTTTCTTCTTCGGTCGCGGTGCGGGCGATCGCGCTGAACTTGTCGTTCCGGACCTGCACTTCGACTTCCGGGTTCGCGACCAGGTTCGTGTACCAGTCCGGGTTCTCGGGAGTGCCGCCCTTGGAGGCGACCACCACGAAGCTACCACCCTCTTCGCCATAGAAGAGCGGCAGGAGCAGCGGCTCGCCGCTTCTTTTGCCGGTCGTGGTCAGGAGCAGCGCGGGCGTGCCCATCTTGTCGTGGCCTTTGACTCCGTCCTGGAGATATTCGGCGATGTGTTCTTGCACCCATTGGGGCATGGCGGACGTGCGTGCTTCGTTTGTCATGTGGTCATTCTACCCGAATTTGCCGAGTCCTCGACCGATACCACCGCGAGAGTCACTCGCTTCGGGCCTTCAGGGTTGGCGGGCGGGCAGTGTGGGCGATGGCTTCGTAGTTGCTTCGGGTGCTTTGCGGCTGGCGCGGAAGAGCGAGGCGACGATTGCGGTCGAGGACATGCAGGCGGCGACGATGAAGGCCATCTGGATACCATCGAGAAGGGCGCCCGGCGGGAGCGAATCGGCGCGCGCCGAGGTCGAGACCCCGGCCTTCGAGGCGGCCACACCCACGACAATCGTGCTCGCCATCGCAAGCCCGGCCGCGTTACCGATGTTTCGCGCTGTCGCGACCGAGGCCGAAGCCGTCCCCAGCATGTTCCGGGGCACGCTCGACATGATCGATGCGCTGTTCGGCGACTGGAAGATTGCGGTGCCGATTCCGATGAGCGCGAGCCGGGCGACGATCGTCCAGGAGGCGGAATCGTCGTGAATAACCGACAGCGAGGCGAGTCCGACGCACACCAGCGTCAAGCCGACCGTCGGCTGGTGCTTGAACTTGTATTTGTCGGCGGCGCGGCCGGAGAACGGCGAGAGGATGAGCATCATCGCCGGGACCGTGGCGACCAGCAGGCCCGCATGTGCGGCGCTGTAGCCCCGGACTGTGACGAAGTAGAACGGCATCAGGAAGGTGAGCGCGGCCTGCCCGGAGAAGCTCAAGACGAGGCTGACGATGGGTATCGTGAAATTTCGCACCTTGAAGAGCGCCAGCGAGAGCACCGGGCTGACGGAGCGGGATTCGATGCGCAGGAATGCGGCCAGGCTGACCGCGGAGATGGCGAACAGCCCAAGAATGATCGGCGACGTCCAACCCCAGGTCTGGCCGCGGTTCACGGCGAGAATGACGGTGCTGAGGGTCGCGAAGAGCGTGATTGCGCCCGGGATATCGAGTTTGCGCTGGCCGCTGGGAGCGCCGCGGCTGTCGCGGATGAGCCAGATGGCCATGCCCATCGCAGCGATACCAACCGGCACGCGCATCCAGAAAATGGCCGGCCAATCGAACCCGGAGAGGATGAGCCCGCCGAGGATCGGTCCGCTCATGAGCCCCGCGCCGACGACTGCGCCAGTCGTGCCCAGCGCCTGGCCGCGTTCGTGCTCTTCGAAGGCGTCTGCGACGATCGCGTTGCCGTTGCCGAGCGCGAGGGAGACGCCAATCGCCTGGAAGAAACGGATGGCGATGAGCTGGCCGATATCCTGGGCGAGCGAGGCGAAGGCCATCCCGATGGTGAAAATCAGCCAGCCGGCGATGTAGATGCGTTTTCGGCCGAAAAGGTCGCCAACGCGGCCCGAAGTGAGCGTCAGGCCGGTGACCACGAGGTTCGAGGTGAGCGTCGCCCAGACGACAATTCCGGGCGAGCGGTCGAACTCCTCAGAGAGCCGGGGAAGGGCAACGTTGACGATGCTCATATCCATCGTCGCCATGAACGTGCCGAAACACACGGCTATGAGCGCCCGCCACTTGTATGCCACGGCGCGATGGTACGCCTCCGTGGCATTCGCGCCAGTTTCGCTACCAGACCGGAGCGAGTTCTGCTGGCGCCGGTGCTATTCCAGAGGCGCCAGCACGAGCCCCGGGTTCTGCTTCATCGAATACTCCGCCTCCCAGGCGCTGGTGAAGAGCACGATGAGCTGGTCCGCCCGGTCGCGCACGAGGAGGGCGCCGCGCGGAAAGCGGACCGAGTCGTCGTAGCCACCGACTACCTGCCGCGCGAGTTCGTAGGGCGTGGGCTCGATGTGCGTTTCGACGCCGTACTCCATCCGCAGGCGAGCTGAGACGACTTCGAACTGGAGCATACCGACCGCCGCCAGGTAGGGGGAGGAACGCGCGCCGTTCACCGAGTAGAGCGTCTGTACCGCGCCCTCTTCTTCGAGCTGTTCGAGGCCACGGTGGAATTGCTTCGACTTCGAGATGCTGTCCACCTCGATGATCGCGAAGCACTCTGGCTCGAAGCGCGGGATCGGTTCGAAGCGGATGCCGCGGCCGGAGGTGAGGGTGTCGCCGATCGCGAAGACGCCGGGGTTCACGAGGCCGACGACATCGCCGGCGTACGCTTCTTCGACCGTCTCGCGCTCCTGGGCGAAGAGGCGGTGTGGGCGGGTGACGCGCACGGTCTTCCCGAGCCGGGGATTGAAGACGGTCATGTCTTTTTCGAAGCGGCCGGAACAGATCCGGAGGAAGGCCATGCGGTCGCGATGCTGCGGGTCCATGTTCGCCTGGATCTTGAAGATGAAGCCGCTGAACTCTTCGGAATCGGGCTCGACGCGGTCGCCTTCGATGGTGCGATGCGGGCCGGGTGCGGGCGCGAGGTCATGCAGGGCCTTGATGAACGGTTCGACGCCGAAGTTGTTGAGCGCGCTGCCGAAAAAGACGGGGGTCATGTCGCCACTGCGGAAGGCCGCTTCGGAGAAGTCCTCCATGAGGCCCTGGAGCAGGTCCACGTTGTCGCGCAGGGCGGCGTGGCCGACGTCCCCGAGGATCGCGGTCAGCGCCGCGTCGTCGATACTGCCAATCTGGACCGGCGCCCTGTGGCGGTTGCCCTCGGTGCGTTCGAAGCGCAGGACCTCGTTCGTGCTGAGGTCGAACACGCCCTGGAACGTCGGGCCGTCGCCGATTGGCCAGTTGCGCGGGATCGCCTTGATCCCGAGGATGCTCTCGATCTCGTCGAGGAGCTCCAGCGGGTCGCGGCCGGGGTGGTCCATCTTGTTGATGAACGTGAGGATCGGGATGCGGCGGCGACGGCAGACGTCGAACAGCTTCCGCGTCTGCGGTTCGATGCCGCGCGCGCTGTCGAGCACCATGACGGCGCTATCGACGGCGATCAGGGTGCGGTAGGTATCTTCGCTGAAGTCCTGGTGGCCGGGCGTATCGAGCAGGTTGAAGCGCGCGCCGAAGGCATCGAACTGGAGCGCCGTCGAGGTAATCGAAATGCCGCGGTCGCGCTCGATCGCCATCCAGTCGGAGGTGGCGCGGCGGGCATTCTTGCGCGCCCGCACGGAGCCGGCCTCTTCGACCGCGCCGCCATAGAGCAAGAACTTTTCGGTGAGGGTGGTCTTGCCGGCGTCGGGATGGGAGATGATGGCGAACGTGCGGCGCCGCTCAACCTCGCGGCGGAGGTTGGGGAGGGTGGACGAAAGACTCACAGCGAACCTCTTGGACGTTCAACCGTATCATAACCGGCCGATTGGGGGACCCTAACCGCCGAGCCCGCGCTCATAGGCACCGAGCACGGAGAGCATCACATCTTCGAGGCGGCCGCGCGTCCAGTGGCCGTTGCGGCGGTCTGGCCCGGCCTGGTGCGTCTGCAGTTCGCCTTCGACGCTCACGGTGACATGCCAGCTCGGTTCCGAACCACGCCGCCGTTCGATCAGCGAGAGCGTGAGGGCATGGTCCTGGGCGACGAGCACGGAGAACGCCGGCGGGTCCTGTTCGCGCGCCGGTGCGGGGCCCACATCGATGGGGAAGTTGGCGCCGTAGACATCGCGCACATCGTCGCCGGCTTCGCGCGCCCACTCGTGCAGCGTGAGGAGCAGCAGGTACTGCGATTCGAAGGTGTGCGTCGAAGCGAGCCGGGCGACGCGGCGTCGCTCATCCCACGAATCGCGCAGGACGCGAACCCTCGTCGCGAACGGCTCGCGCGCCATGGTCAGGCCGCCCCACTGGCGCCAGGTGCGCGGCGCGGATCGATGGACCGGCCGGCGGGGAAAACCCGGCGGTCCGCTGGCGGATTACTGGATTCCGCAGGCCATTTTCGGTCGTCTTTCGCTTCCATCGGCGTCACCACTGTGCGACGAAGCAGTTTCGTCGCCTTTGCGAACGTATTACGCGTAGATTGCCAATTCGTTGCAGTGGCGTTTCCCGCATCCAGCGTTGCTGCGGCCGCTCACGGTTTGCGGGGCGCCCCGCACTCGTAAACAATGGACCTCATGGTACAAGTGAAAAGCGCCTCCAGCGCCGCGAAGAAACCGAATCGTAAAGCGCTCCAGGCGACCAATACGCGCACCATCTTCCTGCGCGTCGCGCGCGAGCTTTTCACTGCCCGTGGCTACGTGAACACGCGCACCGAAGAGGTCGTCGAAAACGCCGGGATGACGATGGGCGCCCTCTACTACCACTTCCGCGACAAGCGCGACCTCTTCCGGGCGGTGTTCGAAGAGGTCGAGGGCGAATTCGACAGCATCGGCCGCGAGGCGGCGATGGCCGTGAGCGACCCGTGGGAGGCGTTCATCGCCGGCTGTCTCGCGAATGTGGACGCCTGCCGCCGCCCGGATATCCACCAGATCTGCATGCTCGATGCCCCCTCGGTGCTCGGCTGGGAGACCTGGCGCAAGATCGACGGCGCCTACGCGATGAAGTCGATGCGCGGTGCCCTTCGCCATCTCATGACCGCGAAGATCATCGAGGACGAGCCAACCGAGCCGCTCGCCGCGCTGCTCGTGGGCGCGCTCAACGAAGCGGGGCTGACCATCGCCCACGCCGAGGACCCGGTCGCCAAGCGCGAAGTCGTGGTGACCGCGCTGGTGCGCCTGCTGGAGCGCCTGAAGCTGCCCGCTGGAGCTTAGGCCCTGATTCCAGTTCGGGGCCGGCTTCGGGGGAGGTTTTCGGGGCACTGGCTTCCTAAACTCGTCCGATGAGCGAACGGCCAACCCGCTACCGCACGCGCAACGTGCTCAGCCCACGCCAGCGCGAGGTTCTCGCCCTCATCGCGAAGGGCAAGACGAACGCCGAGATCGCCGCGCAGCTGGGAATCGGCTTCGAAAGCGTGAAGACGCACGTCAGCGAGATTCTCACCCGGCTGAACGTGGAGCGCCGGGAGGACGCCGTGGCCGCCTGGCGCGAGTCCCAGTCCGCGAACGGCCGAGTGCGCCGCCTGGTCGAATCTCTCTGGCTGCTGGCGAGCGGCAAAGCGCTGACGGCGACCGTTGCCGTGGTCGCGGTCACAATTTCGGCGACGATCGCGATCGCGCTTTCGAACCGGGGCAACACGGAGCCGGCCGCTCCCGATTCGACAGCCGTGGCGCCACCCACCGCGACCTCGGCTGCTCCATCACCAACCGCGAATGTCCCCGCCGGTCCGTACCCGTTGGGGACACGCACCGGTGTTCCGCTGGTCGATGCGGTGCTCGCTGCGGTCGAGGCGCGGGATGTCGATGCCCTGTTCGCGCTGGCCGAATATCGCGAGACGCCCTGCGTTGGCGCTGGCGTGCTCGCGCCGCCGCATTCGTTCCTCTGTCCGAACGGCGAACCAGATGGCACGCTCATCACGATCTTCCCGGCGAACCCCGGTGTGATGCCCAGGGGCGACCCTGCAGTACGCGAGTACTTCGCTTTATTTCTCGCTGATACGTCGCAGTTCCGCACAGTGCTCGACCCTCGTCTCCACGCGGTTGTTGACGACAGTCCGCAGTTCGAACCGTGGATGGATGCCCGGATCATTTTCGAAAGCGGACACACGGCGACCATCGGGCGATCCGGTGTCATCGAACTCAGCATGATCACGGACGGGGTGCTCCCGGAGGCGTATCCCAGTGGCACAACCTTCCTCCTGTCACCTCCGCCCGGGGCGAGCGCGCGGGCAGCGAACATTCGCGAAGGGCTCTTCGAAGCGGTATACGGACTCAGCCTGACCGACGACCCGGCCACCCTGTATGGCGTGCTCCCTGCGTTCAAACAGGCGTACCCGGCGCTGAGCCTCGACTTCTCCGGCAGCGCTGCAACGGTCGCAACCATCTCGGTTGCGCTCGACCGGGACGCACCTCCCACGTGGGAAGGACGCCCTCACCGCGAGCTGGCCGTGTTTGCCATCGTCGATGCCAGCGGAACGTGCACCGCCGGGATGGCGGCCGTGAACATGTACGAGCAGAAGTTCCTCGACTTCGGCACCGTCCGGCTCCCGCCCGGCAGCGAATGCAACGCCAACGCCGTCCTCGCAGCCATGGGCCCATAGGCCCACCCCAAGCGGAGGAACCGCGACCGGGAGAGAGCGGGAGGGCGACTAACAACCAACGTTCCCGCCGCAGGCCCAGCGACGATCATTCGGGGCCGCTGGCTCGCAACGAGGTCCCCGGATCCGTCACTGCTTGCGATTCGCGACCGTCCCAGGACACTCTCAGCCCGGCCTGCGGCGGGTATGCATGCGGCGAATCACCGACCCCCTTACTGGCGTGCGCGGTTCCTCAAGCTGTGGCGCGCTGTCTGCCGCCCCAACGAGGCACTTTGTCCAGATACCGGCACGCTATGAATTCGCAACGCCAGCCGCTGCCTCCGTTAGGACTCCACGCCTTACCCGGGCGTAACGTGCTTCTCAGTCATGGCGTCTATACGCCGCATTGAGCGGACGAGACACCAGGAGCGGAAGAAAGTAGGAAGTCATGAGTTTTATCTCGAAGATCCTCGGCAAGGATGACTCCCCGGCAGAGGCCGGGCCGGCAGCGGAGTGTACGCATGCGTCGCTGGTTGCCCACTGGGCCCGGCCCGAAGACATGGGCAAGGAGGAGCTCGCCTCCAGTTGGAAATGCACCTCATGTGGCGACGAATTCAGCTCCGACGAGCGCGAACTCTTCCACGCCGCTGAACTTGAGCGTGTCCACCACTACCAGGAAGAGAAAGCTGGAATCGAGGCCGCTGCGGCGATCGACCAGCGAATCGTCTAGTTTCCTCGGCGACCGCGGCGCATGTTAGCCCCGGGAGTCCCTCCAAAACCGTGAATCGCACCTGCGATTCCGGCCACTTGTAAGAAAGGCGCCCCGATATGCTCGGTTTGCTGCTCGTCATCCTTCTCCTGGTGCTGCTCTTCGGCGGCGGTGCCTATTTCATCACGAGCAACCTGTTGCTTGTGCTCCTCGTCGTCGTCGTTGTGCTGGCAGTGGCCGGCTACGGCGGACGCAGTCGCTGGCGATAGACGCCGGCACCCAATTCGCAGAATCAGAAGCGGGCACCACAACCGGTGCCCGCTTTTCTGTGTGCCTGAGCTTCGGCGTGTACGCCGCTTGTTGGAGAGTGCCGTAGGCCAGGCCGCAACGTGCAGCCGTCCGGTCAGCGTCCAGGCAGAGGTGTCGCGGCGCTCACGCGAGCGGAATCGGGCGGTGCGGTATGCTCAATGGACAACTCCTTCAGATAGAGGTCTCGCCAATGGCTGTTCTTTCGTATTTCCCCATCACCCTCCCGGCCGAAGCTCGCGCCGGTTTCGAAAAGACCTGGATGAGCCGCGTCGGCGCGGTCGACACGTTCCCGGGCTTCATCAGCACGCAGCTCGTCGCCCTCGAAAGCCGCGACGAATATGTCGTCCTTACGAAGTTCCAAGACAAGGCCTCCTTCGAGGCGTGGATCAGCTCCGACAACTTCACCCGCGGCCACAAGGGCGAAAGCATGGAGAAGTATCGCTACGAGGACAACCCGTTCCTCAAGAACCACAAGCTCTTCGACATCCTCGACTAGCCATGGACGACGGCCGCATTCGTTGCTCCTGGGCCAACAGCTCCCCGCTGGAGGCCGCCTACCACGACGACGAATGGGGCGTGCCCTGCCACGACGACCGGGAGCTCTTCGAGCGGCTCATGCTCGAAGGCTTCCAGGCCGGGCTCTCCTGGTCGACCATCCTGCGCAAGCGCGAGAACTTCCTGCGCGCTTTCGATGGCTGGGACCCGGTGCGAATCGCAAACTATGGCGACGACGAATTCGCGCGATTAATGGCCGACGCAGGCATCATCCGCAACCGCCTGAAGGTCGCCGGGGCCACGAAAAATGCCCGCGCCTTCCTCGAAGCTCAGCGAGAATTCGGCAGCTTCGATTCCTACATCTGGTCCTTCACCGGCGGCGGCGTGCTCGACCGGCCGCGACCCACGGGCATGGACGAAGTGCGCTCGACCTCCCCCGAATCCGACGCGATGTCGAAGGCGCTGAAAAAGCGCGGCTTCACCTTCGTGGGGAGCACCATCTGCTACGCGTTCATGCAGAGCGTGGGGATGGTGGATGACCACGTGGTGGACTGCTGGCGGGCGGGGTAGCTACTGGCTTTGGAATTGGCTCCTGGCTTTCTTGGGCTTCCCGGATTTGAATCGCGAGAAATCTCTATTGACAGATGCGGCGCACGTGAATAACCTTCTAGTTATGAAACCAGTGGGTTATGCAGAACCGCCGGGCGAACGGCTCAACGACACCTTCGCCGCCCTCGCCGACCCGACGCGCCGTGCCATCCTCGCCCGGCTAACGCTCGGCGAGGCGTCCGTGACGGAACTGGCGCAGCCGTTCGCCATGAGCCAGCCGGCGATTTCGAAGCACCTCCGCGTGCTCGAACGGGCCGGGCTGGTGGCGCGCGGCCGGGACGCCCAGCGGCGGCCCTGCCGGATCGTTGGCGACCCCCTGGGCGATGCCAGCCGCTGGCTCGAGAGCTACCGGGGCTTCTGGGAGAAGAGCTTCCAGCGCCTCGATTCGCTGCTCGCTGAACTGCAGGCCGAACCCACGGCCACCGCATCGGACACGGAACCAACAGAAACGGAGAGCACCAATGCCTGACCAACACAAGCTGAACGTCTACCCCCAGGGCGACCTCGAAGTCGTGATGACGCGCGACTTCGACGCCCCGCGCGAACTCGTCTGGGACGCCTGGACGAAGCCGGAACTCGTGAAGCGCTGGCTCTCCGGCTGGGACGGCTACGAGATGACGCGCTGCGACATCGACCTGCGCGTCGGCGGCGCCTACCGCTTCGAAATTTCGAACGCCGACGGCGCCGAGACGATGGGCTGGGGCGGCGTCTACAAGGAGATCGCCCACCCGGAGAAATTCGTCAACACAGAGAAGTTCGACGTGGCCTGGTACGAAGGCGAGTCGCTGCTGACGAACCTGCTGACCGAGAACGGCGGCGTGACCACCTTCGAGACGACCATGCGCCTGGTCTCCAGGGAGGCGCGCGACGCGGCTCTCGCCTCGGGGATGGAAGAGGGCATGGTCGTCACCTACGGCCGCCTTTCCGACCTGTTCGCCGAGATGGTGGCCGGCGTCCCGGCCTAGCCTGATTCAATTCGCACCAACCAAAGGAGTTCGACATGCCTTCCAAGTATCAGCTCGCAATCTTCCCGCGCGGCGACCTGGAAGTCG
>JBBSKE010000104.1:0-10171 GCA_038256595.1 Tepidiformales bacterium
CGGTCTCGGGGCCACAGCGCTCCTCGGCGGTCCAAACCGGGAGCGTCCCGCCGGCGATTGCAGAATGAAATCTTTACCATCGGGTAGGGTGACGCCCTCCAAACGATTCTACCGTTAATGCATGGAACTCAACGGCGACAGGCGGCTCTCAACCTCGCGACCACCCTCCCGCAGCTACGAATGCGGAACCGGTCTCGACTCACCACTCCCGTCCTCGTTCGCCGTCTCCAGGACTGAATTTCGTCACTTTGAGGAGCATGCATATGGATAACCGCCCAGGCGATCGCTCTGCAACTCAGCTCTAACGTAGCCAGTGGCACCCCAGCGGTGCGTACGGCGTCTCTCTTTTGCTCGAAAGGAATATGCACCATGTTGCGTGCACGAATGTTAGTAACCATCGGCGGAATCATCGCGATTCTCGCCGTCTTCTCCCCGGGGATGGCCCGGGCCGATGTCCCGCCGGGACAGATCCCGCTCTCGCTGCATACGGCGATTCAGCAGTATATCGAAGGCAAGGGCCACGACTACGCCGGCCTCTGCGTCGATGTGAACCAGAATCCGCCACCATACGGCGACTACTGCGCGTTCGTTCTCTCGATCGAACACGATATCGCCGAGGTCAGCTACGGCCCGGTCGCTTCGGGCGACATCACCCGGGTGGACTTCAAGAACACCGGCGGCAACTGGGCGCCGATGCTCTCCGGTAACCCGACACCCTCGCCGACGCAGGCGCCCGTGGGCTTGCCCGCTGGGTTGAACAACGCCATCAAGGCGTTCATCGAATCGAAGGGCCACGACTACGCCGGCCTCTGCATCGACGTTAACGCGAACCCGCCGCTGCCCTTCGGCGAGTATTGCGCCTTCCTCCTGTCGATCGAACACGACATCGCAGAGATCTCGTACGGTCCGGTCGCCTCGGGCGACATCTCTCTCGCGTCATTCCGGCTCGAAGGTGGCCAGTGGAAGGTCATCGGCCAGGCACCGGCGCCGACTTCGACGCCCGTTGTCCCGACGCCAACCAGCCCGGCTCAGCCGACCGCCACTCCGACGACACCGGCCCAGCCGACTGCCACTCCGACCACGCCGGCCCAGCCGACGACCACCCCATCCGTTCCGCCTGCGCTCGAAGCAGCCATCAAGGCACGCATCGAGTCTATTGGTAAGGAGTACGCCGGCCTCTGCGTCGACGTCAATGCCAACCCGCCGGTGCCCTTCGGCAAGTACTGCGCCTTTGTGAACTCGATTACGAACGGCGTTGCCGATGTCAGCTATGGCCCGGTCGCGACGAACGACATCACTCGCGTGAGCTTCCGCCTCGAAGGTTCGACCTGGAAGCTGGTCACGCCGGTGACGCCGACGAAGACCGCAGTCGTTCCCCTGCCGCCATCGACGGGCAGCGGCTCCGATGACGACGGCATGAGCACGCTCGCCCTGGCCGCCATCATCAGCGCGGTCGTCGCGGTCAGCGGAGCTGGAGCATTCGCCATTCGCCGCCGGTAGTACCCGCTTCGGCATCGACCCAACAAGAGGCGGCCCACTCCGAGAGAGGTGCCGCCTCTTTGCTTGCGCAGGAGAAGGTCGCCATCGAGCGCTGGCCACGGGCATTCCAGGTGTGGGCTATTCGCTGGCGACTTTCGAGGGTGGCCGGACGACTGGCTCGTGGCCGGCATCGATCAGCGTCTGCCGGAGCACGCCGAACAGCCAGTCAGCATCGTAGGCGTGGCGCGACGCATTCGAATGCAGCCCATCTCCCACTTTCCCCGAACGATAAACTGCCTGGTCGAAAACGGGCGCGTCGGTGCCTTCGTAGGGCACATGGAGCTGCGCGCAGAGCGTCTTCATGGCGTTGTGGACTTTGAGCCGCTTCTTTTCGTCCCGCGCGAGGCCGAGTGGCGTTGTCGAATACTTCGTCTTGTTCTGCGGCCCCTTCACATAGACGGCGGCACCTTCGCGCCGGACGGCGATGCGGATAATCTCGCACATTCGTTCGGCGACTTCCTCGGGCGTGAAGTTTGGGTCGCCGCCAACCGTCGCCTGGAGGCCCCGGCGGGCGGTGCGAAAGACCACGTTGTGGCTCCAGCGCTTGCTGCTCGCGACCTTGAACCCGGCAGTTCCCGCTGCAGGGCCCACTTTCCCCAACAATCGCTGGGCCCGCAACGGCACCGACCGGTAGAGGAACCAGTAGGCGCTGGAGGCGATGTAGATCACGTCCGGCTCGCTCTGTTCGACCCACCCGGCGACCAGGCTCGGCAGCTTCGCCGTCGGCCAGAGCGACTTCACGATGACTTCGACCGGCTCGCCGAACTCCACCTCCAGCTGCTCTGCGAGGATCTCGTGGCGCTTCTTGCCGCCTTCGAACCATTGGCCCGCGTCGTTGCTATTTCCGAGGAAGAGGAGCTTCATGCCGCGAGTATAGGCCCCGCTGCGAGTGAACGATATTGGCCTGCCAAACTTCGAACCGCGCTCAGCATGGCGGGGTTCAACCCGCCGATGAGCCATTCTGGACCGGTTCGTGGCCAGCGGCGACAAGGGCGCTGCGCAACGTCTGGAAGAGCGCTTCCGAATCGTGCGCTTGCCGCTTCGCATTCGCGTGAAGGCCATCGCCGACCGTCGTTGAGCGATAGATCTGCTCCTGGTACGCCGGGTCCAGTTTGCCTTCGAACGTGACATGGAGCTGCGAACAGAGCGACTCGAACGCGCGATGCACGCGTTGCCGTGTCTGGTCCTCCCGCGCGAACCCGGCCGCTGTTCGCGCGTATCTCCGCTTGCCTTGCGGGCCCTTCACCGCGACTGCAGCGCCTTCGGTCCGAACCGCGATGCGAATGGCTCGCCGAACTCCTCCGCCAGCCGTTCGGCTACGATCTCGTGGCGCTTCTTGCCATCTTCGAACCACTGGCCGGCATCGTTGCTATTGCCAAGGAGGAGGAAGTTCACGCCGCCGATTATATGTGGGAGCTTCCCTCTATGGTGAACCTGACCCTGGGGCACGATTTCAGCCGCTGCGCCGGGCGAGTGTGTGGTTCTTTCGGCCGTCCACTCGACTCCGCGGAATGCCGCCAGGCCGATCGCTTCGGCGGGGCGTAAGACGGGGCGTAAGACATTGGTAAGAATCCTCCCCGGTCGAGGCAGTAAGTTCCGTATCCATGGCTCACGACTGCATTGCGCGTTTCGCACCACGCCTCTGGATCTACACGAACTTCGATTGCAATCTCGAGTGTGGTTATTGTTGCGCCAGCTCCGGACCGCGAGTCGAGCGGCGCTCGATTTCGATGCATGACCACCGCCGGCTTATCGATGAGGCGGCCGATTGGGGTATCCAGGAAGTCTTCTTGACCGGTGGCGAGCCGTTTCTCCTTCCGGACATCGCGGAACGTATTCTCGTCGCAGCCAATCGCATTCCCACCACCGTGCTGACCAACGCGATGCTTTTTCGCGGCACCAGGCTGGCCGCTTTGCAATCACTCGTTTCGGTTCCCGTTCGCTTCCAGGTGAGTCTTGATGGACCGGACGCCGCCCCTCACGACTCCACGCGCGGTGCTGGGAGCTGGGAGAAGGCCGTAGCGGGGATCGAACAGCTCCTCGGACTCGGATTCCAGGTGACCATCAGCACAACAGAGACGTCCGCAAACATCGGGCTCGAAAGTCAAACGCGCGACTTCGTCGCCAACCTTGGTATCGAGCCGGAGAACCATTTCGTGCGACCGCTCGCTCGTCGCGGGAATTCCCAGGGCGGTATGGAAGTGTCAGCGGCCACCCTCGAGCCCGAGGTAACCGTTAGCCGCGACGGCGTATTCTGGCACCCGCTCGCATGCGAGAGCGACATGCTGGTCACCCGGAGAACGTTTCCACTCGCGAGCGCCATGGATGAGGTTCATTCGCTCTTTCACAAGGTCCTGGAAACCGGGGGCATGCCCCAGCGCTTCAGGTGAGGATGACGCTGGCTCCCGTGAGGAGCCAAAAAACTCCCGAATACATCTACAGGAGACAATCCATGGCAGTCAGGGCTTATGTGTTGGTCGAAGCCGACCAGACCCGGGTGCAGGAGCTCAAAGAGTCACTGCCGAGCATCCAATTGGATGGTTCACGCATTCTCCGCGCCGAGATAGTCACCGGACCGTACGACCTGGTGCTCGAAGTCGAAAGCGCCGATCTTTCGCAACTCGGCCACTGAATTAGCGAAGGAATAGCGGGCGCCGGCGGCGTTCGAAGAGTCGTTACCATGCTGATGGTGGAATTTTAATGGATTCCAACACCGATCCAATTCGCTCCGCGACGTCCGAGTTGCCTGCCTGGCAGCGCCGCGCCTTCCCCTTCGCCGTACTACTTTTGCGGCTAACGTTCGGCTTACTATTTCTCTCGAACGGCCTTGCAAAGCTGCCTGGATTCGAAGAACTCGATTACGCACCATTCCCAGGGTTTCTGATCAGCTACGACGGCGCCCGCAACAGCCTCGACTCAGATACGAACGGACACCCAATCGGGCTTTACCGCGACGTTGTCGACGATGTTATTATCGCGAACTTCGCACCGTTCGGAGTGGCGCTGGTGGTGACCGAAATTGGCATTGGAATCTTGCTGATTGTTGGCATTTTTTCAAGTGCAGCTGCCCTTATTGGCTTCTTGACCATCTTTCACATCTGGTTCGCGAACTGGGGCCGCTATGGGGACCGGTCGCTCTGGGCCTGGGAAGGCCCGATCGAATGGCTGCCGCTGCTGGCTCTTTCGTTTCTCGCAGCGGGCAGGTTCTACGGCCTCGATGCCTGGGCGGCGGGCAAGCTGCCGCCGGCGCTGCGCCGCTGGCCGCTGGTCCGGTAGTCGACCAGCCGGGCTAGAAACGCCGGGTTGGGCTGCATTCGCCACGCCAAAACCTCGTGGCCTGCCTCGCTCCTTCGGCCATAGGCGGGTGGACGCGCGCGTCAGGTTGCACCGTCGCCCGCACCCCGCGTTTCGATGCGACTCTTCCGCGGCCGGGACGGCCTGCAAGGGCGAAGTAAACCCACAGTCTGGCCACGGTTGACCAATACCTAGCAGCGCGATGTATTATGCTGCTATGCAAACACCGCAAGACGTTCGAATCGGCAAGGACCTCGTCGCTGCTTCGGCCGTGCCCCTCGTCCTCGCCATCCTCGATGAGGGCGAGAGCTACGGGTACGCCATCCTCAAGCGAATCGACGAACTCTCCGGCGGCGAGATGGAGTGGACCGACGGCATGCTCTACCCCCTCCTCCACCGCCTCGACCGGCTGGGCTACGTCGTCGCGCGATGGGATTCGCCCGAGGGTGGCCGGCGCCGCCGCTACTACAGCATCACCCCCGCTGGCCAGGACGCGCTATCCGAGCACCGCCGCCAGTGGGAAGTCGTCGCGGGTGCCCTCCGCAACGCCTGGCACTCCGTCGGCGCGGGACCAGGCATATCTACTGGCCTTCAGCCCGCCCGAACGCCCCTGGCAAGCGGATAGACATCCGAAACGAAGTTCACCTGTAAGGAGATCGACATGATGGAAAGCAACAGCCTGCCCAACCAGAACAAGAAGATGATGACCATTGTGGTCTCGATAGCGCTCACCTTGATGGCCCCACTACTGATGGAGCAATTTACCGAAGGCGAGGGATGGGGACCGTTCGATTTTGCTGTAGTCGGAGCACTCTTGCTCGCGGCAGTCGTCATCTTTCAAGTTGCCACGAAAGTCGTTCGTGATTCGAAGCACCGCATTGCCATCGGCGCCGTCCTGGGATTGGCACTGCTCCTCGTCTGGATTGAACTCGCTGTGGGCCTCATTGCGACTCCCGCCGCTGGATCGTGACGAACGATGCCTTCGCGCGGAGATCACGGGCAATCGCGAGATGCTCTGCCGATTCCGGCGGCAAGCCCTGTATGCAGGGTGCCTGTCGTTCGTAATTACCGGGCAATCCGAGCGAACGCCGTGCGCGAGAATGCCTCGCGCGAGTTCGCTCCGAGGGAGGTCGAAGGATGACGGCGATGGAACCACCAATTGATGCCACGATCGAGGCCCAGATCCGCGAGTGGAGAGCCTATCTCCTGCGCCGCCGGACCCTGCACCAGGTCGATGTCGACGAACTCGAGGACCACCTTCGGAACGAGATGTCCGAGCTCGGCGCGGCCGGCCTGAACGGCGACGAATCCTTCCTCGTCGCTCTCAAGCGCATCGGCGGCGTGAGCGAACTCTCGCGCGAGTTCGCCCGTGAGCGCTCGAGCCAGCTCTGGAAGCAGCTCGTCCTCGCCGGCGATACCGTCCGCGAGCGTTCGGGCTCGGAATACCTGCTCCTCGCCGTCACGATCTGTTTCGCGGTCGCCGCTGCCCTCGCATTCAAGCTGCCCGCGCTTTTCGGCATCAACCCTTTCACCGAAAGTTCCGACAACGCCGACGGTGATGCGTCGTTCTATCTGCGCAACGTTTCGCTCCTCACCCTTCCATTTCTCGCCGGCTTCCTCGCCTGGAAGCGCAGCCTGCCTCGAAACGTCGTGGCCGTTCTTGCGATTCCGTTCGCTGCCGCAGCCTTCCTCGTCAACGTTCTGCCGTTCGAAAGAGGCGGCGACACCGAGATCCTGGCCGGCATCCACCTGCCTATCATCCTCTGGCTGGTCGCGGGCGTGGCCTATCTCGGCGGTGCCTGGCGTTCCGATGCGCCGCGCATGGATTTCGTTCGATTTACGGGCGAATGGTTCATCTACTACGCGCTTATCGCCTTTGGCGGCGGCGTCCTCAGTGGCCTCACGCTCGGGGTCTTCAACGCCATCGAAATCGATGTCGTGCCGTTCGTCCAGCAATGGGTTCTGCCTTGCGGCGCCGTCGGTGCAGTCGTGGTTGTCGCCTGGCTGGTCGAAGCGAAGCAGAGTGTGATCGAGAACATGGCGCCTGTGTTGACCGGCGTCTTCACTCCGCTCTTTGCGGTCATGCTCGTCGCCGCAATCGCCGGCATGGCCCTGACCGGCAACTTCGTCGACCCCGACCGCGACGTGCTCATCCTCTTCGATGTGCTCCTCGTGGTGGTCGTCGGCCTGGTGCTCTATTCCATCTCTGCGCGTGACTCCGAAGCCCAGCCGTCGATCATGGACGCTATCCAGCTCGTGCTTGTCGTCAGCGCCCTCGTCATCGACGTAATGGCCCTCGCGGCCATCCTCAGCCGCATTTCCGAGTTCGGTTTCACCCCGAACCGCATGGCCGGGCTCGGGCTGAACGTGGTCCTCCTCGCCAACCTCGCGTGGACGGCGCGGCTGCTGACCGCATTCCTGCGCGGCCGCCGCCCGTTCGTCGACCTGGAGCGCTGGCAGACCACCTACATCCCGGTGTACGCAGCCTGGGCCGCCATCGTCGTGGTCGCCTTCCCGCCCATCTTCGGCTTCGACTGAACCGGGGCCGAATTCGCTCCGCACCGGCCGCTCTCGCGACCTTGACATGCCCTCCGAGCGCGGCCTACGGTGTGCCGTCTTGCAAGCGTCCGCGCGCCATGCCGGGCACTCGAAGGGAATTCGATGACTAACCTTCCGACCGCCCAATCGACGGCATTCCAGGAGGCCGTGAAGCCACTTCTGAACAAGTGGGGCCCGTATCGCCTGACCCGCGACGAAGTCACCCAGACAGCGATTCGCCGCTTCTGTGAAGTCGCGGAGGATGGCAATCCTGTGTACTGGGACGACGAGTTCGCAAAATCGACTCGCTTCGGACGCGTCATCGCCCCGCCCCAGTCGCTCTTCTCGATGACCTTTGGCGCCTGGTGGACGCCGGACTACATCCAGGAAAAGACCGCACGGGATGCTGCGGCGCTGAATGCGGGCGAGTCCGCCGCCGATCAGGTCGGAGTGCATGCGCTCTGCGACGAACTCGGCTATACCATAAATACCGTGGCCGGCCAGGAAGTCGAATATCTCGCGCCCTTCGGACCCGGTGACGGCCGCCTGAAGATGCGAAGCATGACCACCGGGGTCTCGGACGAAAAGACCGTCCGAGTCGGCAAAGGCGTATTCATCACGAGTGTCACGGAATATCGCACCGAAGTCGGCGACCGGCTGATCGGCCGCTCCACGATGGTGCTTCTCCGCTATAGCGCAGTAAAGGAGTGACCACGATGGCTTCCACCAGCTTTACGACGCGTGAGTGGTCCAGTGTCGACGAAGGCGAAGAACTCGTCAGCGTCACCTTCCCAATCACCATGCGCACCTTGATGATTGACGTCGCCGGTACACGCGACCTCTATCCGATTCACCACGATCGTGAGTTCGCGAAGAAAAATGGCGCGCGCGATATCTTCGTGAACACCATGTTCTACGAGGCACTGTTCGGCCGAATCGCAACCGATTGGGCCGGTCCCGAAGCATTCCTGCGCAGGCTGCGCTTCTCGATGAAGAACCCGAACTGCCTCGGAGACACCATCACCTCGCGTGGCTGGGTCGTGAAGAAGTACGAAGACAACGCCCAGAAATTGCTTGACCTCGAGATCCACCTGGACAACCAGCTTGGCCCATCCGCCACCGTGGCCAGCCTGACCATCGAGCTGCCAGTCTGAGCCCCGGCCCCGGCCACAACTGAGACCATGCGCAGCGAACTATCCACCTGCCGGACACCAGTCCGCCGAGCAAGGAATTCGTGGTAGCAGGGGGGAGACTTGAACTCCCGACCTCACGATTATGAGTCGTGCGCTCTGACCAGCTGAGCTACCCTGCCACGTGCGCCCTTCGCGGGCACCTTTGAGAATCTAGCAAATCTCCCGGTAACGGTCTCCCCGCTCGCGGGAAGTCGCTCGTCCGAGGTTTAGCGCGGGTCGGCCCATTCGAGCCGCCAGCGCACGCCGGATTCGTCGAAATCGACGATCGAGGTCCAGCCCGCCTTGCGATTCGCGCCCGAGAGCGCGAGCGGTGCCCCGGAGTAGACCGCGGTCACGCCGTTGCGGCTGACGTCGGCCTGGGCTTCCCAGTGGCCGAAGGCGAGATAGTCCCAGTTGCCGGCCGCAGCGGCGATTTCGTGCTCGTGGATGAGCAGCGAGCGGTGCGTGTCCGTTCCGCCCTCGGGGATGAAGTGGCCGTGCGCCATGGCGACGTGCCAGCGATGGTCGAGCCGCTCCGGGAGGCCGCCGAGGGGCTTGAAATGCCAGTCGGACTCGAGGAAGGCGCGTCCCCATACGACGAGGTCGAGGTCCGGGTCCTCGAGGTATTCGCCGGCGTGGGCGCGGATGATGCGCAGGTTCGGCGCCATCGCTTCGAGGTCGTAGCGCCAGTAGATGCGGCCGTCGTCCATCGGGTCATGGTTGCCGGGAACGAGGTAGGTGCGCCCGGGAAAGCGGCGAATCTGTTCGCCGGCGTAGTGCACGGTGTCGTCATTGACGCGGTTGTTGTCGAAGAAATCGCCGCAAATCAGGAGACCATCGGCCTTCGATTCGATGGCGATGTCGATGACACGCGCAAACGCCGCCTCCATGTCCTTGGCATGCGGGTCGGACTGGCCGGCTTTGGTGTCGAAGGCGCCGAGGTGGACATCGGAGGTGTGTACGAGCCGCAATGGTCGCGGAGTGGGCATCGCTAGCTCGCTTTCCGGGCGGGTGCTTTTGCCGGTGCTTTCGCGGCAGTTTTTGTGGCAGTGGCCTTCGTCGCTGCGGTTTTCGCCGCCGCAGTCGTCCGGGTCGATGGCGCCTTCGCAGCAGCAGCCGTGCGAGAGGCCGCGGGAGCCTTGGCGGGTGTCGGCGCCTTCGCTTTACGCGAGGCGAAGGCGGCCTTGCCGCGCAGGCTGCGCTCGAGCAGCTTCTGGTTCGCGGCCGCGCGCTCTTCGAGGGAGCGAGCGGGCGGCATCTTCGCCAGTTCGAGCGTGTTCGAGGTGTAGCTGCAGTGCGGGTAGTTCCAGCAGCCGTAGAACGTGCCGCGGCGGGTGCGCTTTTCGACGAGCTGGCCCGTTTCCGGCTCCTCCGGGCAGGCGATGCCGATCGGCACCCCGGCGCGGAAGTCGCAGGCGCCGCTCTCGCGGTTCATGCAGTCGATATACGGTCCGAATGGGCCGTTCTTCTGGATGGTCACGCCGCCGCACTTCGGGCAGGCGTAGGCTGTCTCGGTCGGCTCGCTTGTGAGGACCGGCTGACCTTCCTCGTTCAACGGCATGGCATTCTTGCATTCGGGGTAGCGCGGGCAGGCGAGGAACTTGCCGTTCCGACCCCACTTCACCACC
>JBBSKE010000105.1:0-9955 GCA_038256595.1 Tepidiformales bacterium
ATCGCGGTGGAAGTCGAAGAGGTCTTCCTGCGAACAGGGAAAGTAGGACGAATAGCTGAAGCGGGTCATAGTAGCGGTTTCCTCCCGAGAGATTCGGCAACGTCCCGGTAGGCGTTGATGCCCGAAAGTGCGACACCGACTGTGCCCTGGCCAGGGAATACGTGGTCTCCGGCCAGGAACAGGCCCGGCTCCGGGCGATGCCCGGCGGCGAAGAGCGCGACGTTCGATGGCCGCTGGATGAGGCCGCCCACGTAACCGCCCGGCCGCTGCGTGAATCGTTCGAATGTGCGCGGCGTGGCGTTGCGCACTACCATCGCACGTTCGCGGACGCAGGGGATGACCTGCTCGACCGCGCAGAGCATAGTCGACTGCAGCGCCTCACGACGGCGAGCGACATCGCCCGAGTACCACCCCGCCGCGCGCGTATGGGTCGAGAGGGAGATCGACCAGCGGTTCGCTTTCGCGCCGCGCCCGGGATAGATGGATGTGAAGACGCTGCCCCCGTCGTGCATCCCGGAGCTCAAATTCGGCACCACCTGGTGGAACGGGTGCATTGGCGCCAGCCCGCTGGCATCGATCCCGACGTGGACCACGAAGGCGCCCCAGGCGTCCTTGTCCGTGAGTCTCTCGCGGGTCGGCTGGTCGATGCGCAGCTTCGCGAGCGCGGACGGGGGAATGTTCGCGACGACGCGTTTCGCCAGCACTCGCTCGCCGTTCGAGAGGTGCAGGCTCCAGCCCTGCGTCGTGCGGCGAACGGCCCTGACAGCGGTTGCGAAGTGGACCTCGCCGCCATTCGCGCGAATCGCCCGCACAAACTGCATCGCGAGCTTGCCGGTGCTGCCTTCGACCCACTGGCAGCCGCGCCGGTAGAGGTCGAGCGCGATGGCGCCCTGGATCGCGCTGCACTCCGTCGATGGAGCGCCGGTCGCGTCCATGAGAAGGCTGTCGATGATGGCGTCAGATGGCGCGTGGCCGGTCGCGCCGAGGCCGCGCTTCACCCGCTCGACAGTCTGGAAGAGGTATGGCGCGGTGCGAACGACGCCGGGCCGGGCTGCGGGGAGCGTCCGCCGCACATCCGCCCAGGACCGAATCGGGAGCGAGGGAAGCGCCGCTCCGATGTCGTAGACCGCGCCACCGATCTTGGCGGTCCACTCCCAGAACTTCCGGTAGCCGTCCGGGGCGTCCGGGTAGGTCGTGGCATAGACATCCTGCCAGGCGGCGAGGGTGGTCTCGTAGGGAATCGTGCGGCCGTCGATGTGCATCGTGATCGACGGCGAAAGTGGTGTGGACTGGGTCTCGATGTCGACCGCTTCGAAGACCCGGCGGAGGATGCCGCCCGGTTCGAGTCCGGTGATGACGGTTGCGCCCGCGGGAAACCAGAAGCCCTCGAGGGCGAAGTCACCGGCGCAACCCCCGGGCCGCGTGTGCTGTTCGAACACGGCAACTTCCAGGCCGTCCTTGCTTGCCAGGGCTGCCGCGGTCAGTCCACCGAATCCGCTGCCGATTACGGCCAGGTCGATCATCATGCGCGGATCGTATAGCGCGGCACGGGTAGTAGACAAGACCTTGACAAGAATTGTTGTTTCCTGTCTAAATAGATACCTATGGAACCGTATGGCACGTATCGGGTGAGCCAGGTCGAACAGTTGACCGGCGTTGGCGTGCACACGCTTCGCGCCTGGGAGCGGCGTTATGGTGTGCCCAGGCCCCCGCGCTCCGAGGGCCGCCAGCGACGCTATTCGCAGGAAGACGTGCAGCTTGTGAAGCGCATGAAGCAGCTCTCCGACGGTGGGCTGACGCTCTCCGAGAGCGCCGACGTGGCGCTGCGCGAGGCACGCCAGCGCGAAGCCTCCGGCGAGGCTCAGCGCGCCTACGAACTCCTGCTCGGGCGGCTGACCGAATACGACGAGCGCAGCGCCTACGCCCTATGGGTTGCGGCGACCGAAGCGCGAACCGTCGCCGACAGCCTCGAACGCATCGCCATTCCGCTGCTGGTGCGCACCGGCGAACTCTGGGAGAGCGGCCACCTCACGATTGGCGCCGAGCACTTCATTTCGAGTTTTCTACGCGGGCGGCTCGAACAGCTCTACCGCTCGGCGTCCGTCGCTGCTGGCTCTGAGCCCGGGGTGCTGCTGGCCTGTCTCCCGGGCGAACGGCACGAGCTCGGGCTCATGATGCTCGCCATCATGCTTCGTTACGAAGGCCTGCCGACCACCTTCCTCGGCGCCGACCTGCCAATCGGCAGCCTGCTGGAGTCGATCGCGCAGCTTCGGCCGCCCGTTGTCGTGCTCTACGCGGCGGCGTCGGAGCACGCTGCGGCGCTGCAGACGGCCGTTCCCGCCATCCACGCAATCTGCCCGTCCTCAATCGTCTACGGCGGACAGGCATTCGATTCCGGCAGATTTTCAGACATTACTGACGCCATCTACGGTGGGCCAACCCTCTCCGGGGGCACGACCATCATCGCGGATCTTTACCGGCGGTCATTGAGAGAAAGGACTAGATCATGAATATCGTCGTCGCTGGAGGCACCGGGTTCATCGGCCGGGAGATTACCCGCGCCCTGCTCGAAGCTGGACACACGGTCACGGTTGCTTCGCGCAGCCAGCCCACCACGGAGCCGCTGGATTCGCGGGCGAAGTGGGTCAAGGGCGATGTCACCTCGGTCGAATCGCTGACTGCCGCGCTCAAGGGCGCCGACCTCGTGGTCGATGCCGTGCAGTTCCCGAACTCGCCGATCGAGAACCCGAAGAAGGGGTTCACTTTCGAGAAGATCGACCTTGGCGGTACGAAGAACCTCGTCGACGCGGCGATTGCGGCCGGTGTGCCGGAGTTCATCGGCCTCAGTGGTATGAATGCCGCTGCTGACGGCAAGTATCACTGGCTGCGCCTAAAGTTCCAGGAGGAGCAGCACATCAAGGCGAGCGGCATCAGCTTCACCATCTTCCGGCCGAGCTGGGTGTTCGGCCCGGGCGACGTCTCGCTCAATCGCTTCCTTGGGTTCGCGAAGATCCTGCCGTTCGTGCCCGTGATCGGCAACGGCAAGACGCGCATCAATCCGCTCTATGTCGGCGATCTCGCTACGCACGTCGCGGCGGCGGCGGGCAAACCTTCGGCGCGTGGCAAGACGTTCGAAATCGGCGGCCCGGACACACTGACCATGGACGAAGTCGTGCGCACCGCCCTTGGGGTCCAGGGGAAGAAGCGCTTTCTGCTCCACAACCCATCTGGCCTGATGAAGCTGGTCGCTTCTGTGATTCAGCACGCTCCCGGCCGGCCACTGACCCCGGACGCCATCGACTTCATCACCCAGGATGCCGTCGCCGACAACAGTGCCCTCCGCGCCGAATTCGGACTCCCGCTGACGACGCTGGCAGAAGGCACAGCCAGGTACCTCAAGTAGCAAGCGCGATCACTCGTTCCCACCCGAGGCTCTAAAGCGCTGGGTGGGATTCGATTCTGGTGTGCGAACTGACCTAAAACTTGAGGTCGAGGCTGATATCGAGGGCCGGGGCGCTGTGCGTGAGTGCGCCAATCGAGATTGCATCGACGCCGGCCTCGGCGATTGCCCGGACCGAGGCCATGTTGACGCCGCCGCTGGCCTCGAGCTTCGCCCGCCCGGCAGTGACGCGCACCGCTTCGGCCATGAGTTCCGGCGCCATGTTGTCGAGCAAAATCCACTCCGCGTTGGCTTCGAGGGCCCGCTGGAGTTCGTCCAGCGAGTCGATTTCGATCTCCACGGGCACGGCTCGGTCCGCTCGGATGCGGGCGACCGCTTCGGCGAGCGAAACTTCGGCGCGGGCCAGTGCTTCGCGGTGGTTGTCCTTGATCATCGCCATCACGGCGAGGTCGGCGCGATGGTTTGTCGCCCCGCCGGCACGGACGGCGTATTTCTCGAAGGCGCGCATGCCGGGGGTCGTCTTGCGCGTGTCGAGGATGACCGCGTTCGTGCCCGCAACCGCGGCGACGAAGCGGCTGGCGAGCGTCGCCGTCCCGGACATGCGCTGCATGAAGTTGAGCGCCGTGCGTTCGCCCTGGAGCAGCCCGCGCACCGGTCCGCTCACCGTGCCGAGGACCGTGCCCTTCGTGAAGGCGGTGCCATCCTCGACCACAGCGACCACGTCGATGCGCGGGTCGAGCAGCTTGAACACCTCGCGCACGGCCTCCCAGCCAGCGACGACGCCGTCGCTCTTGCCCAGGAAGGTGCCCGTCCCGTGAAGCTCGTCGGCGACGGTATTCAGCGTCGTCACATCATCGAAAGCAGCATCTTCCTCAAGCGCGTCGAGCACGCAGCGATGGAGAATGTCGTGGGGGATGCCCGGTTCAATAGTCATAACGGAAGACCTGCCTTCGCTGCCAGTAGGCGTCGTTGCGCTGGGGGAAGTCGCTCCGGAAGTGCCCGCCGCGGCTCTCGGTGCGGCGCAGGGCGGCGGTCAACATCAGGCGGGCAAGGATGCTCATCTGCCGGTCTTCGAAGTCGCGCAGACTGTCGCCGCTGCGGTCGGTCCACGCCTCGGTCGAAAGGAGCGCGGCCGAAAGTTCGTCTTCCGTGCGTTCGATGCCGGCGGCGTGCCACATCATCTGCTGCAGGGCTGCGCGGTTCGGCGTCGTTCGAAAGTCCATAAGTACCGGCAGGGCACTTCGGTCCAGTTCGGCCGAACCGCCCTTGCCGGTGCCGATGTGGGCAGCCACCCGCTTGCCGAAGACCAGCGTCTCCATGAGCGAGTTGCTGGCGAGCCGGTTCGCGCCGTGGACGCCGGTACAGGCGGCCTCACCGCACGCGTAGAGCCCCGGCAGCGTCGTCCGCCCCCAGAGGTCCGTTCGCACGCCACCCATAAAGTAGTGCGCCGCGGGGGCAACCGGGATGGGCTGGGTCGTGATGTCGATGCCAAGGGCGAGGCAGAACGCGTAGATCGCCGGGAAGCGCTCGGGCAGGTTCACCGTCGCGAGGGCCGTGCAGTCGAGGAGCACATGGTCGGTACCGGTCGCGCGCATCTCGCTGACGATCGCGCGGGCGACCACGTCACGGGGCGCGAGGTCGAGCTGCTCGGGGCTGTAGCGCGGCATGAACGCTTCGCCGTGGCGGTTGCGAAGAATCGCACCTTCGCCACGTACCGCTTCGGATATAAGGAAAGGGCGAACGCCCGGCACGCGCAGGGCGGTCGGGTGGAACTGGAAGAACTCGACATCCGCGACTTCGGCGCCAGCCATGAACGCGAGCCCGACCCCATCGCCGGTCGCGACCTCGGGGTTGGTGGTGTGCGTGAAAAGCTGCCCGGCCCCGCCCGAGGCGAGGGCCACCACGTCCGCCGCGACCGTGCGCCGTTCGTTCGCGATTGTGTCGTAAATTTCGATGCCCGCGACCTGCCCGTGCGAGAGCTGCAACCCGGTCGCCACGCTGTATTCGACCACTTCGATATCGTGGCCGGACATCTTGCCGGCGAGTGCGTGCTCAATTTCGGCGCCGGTGCGGTCGCCCCCGGCGTGGAGAATGCGCGCGGCCGAATGCGCGGCCTCCATGCCGAGCGACATCTCGCCCTCGTGGAGGTCGAATTGGACGCCGTTGAGAATCAGGTCGCGAACGCGTGCCGGGGCTTCGCTGCAGAGGACGCGGGCCGCCTCTTCGTCGACAAGGCCAGCGCCAGCGTCGATCGTGTCGCGCAGGTGGGCTTCGGGGTCGTCTTTCGGGCCGATGGCTGCGGCGATTCCGCCCTGCGCCCAGCCGGTGTTGCTATCGGTGGTTGCGCCCTTGGTGACGATGAGCACCGGGCCGAGCTTGCGGGCTTCGAGGGCGATAAACAGCCCGGCGATGCCGCTGCCGATGACAACCGTGTGATATTGGCCGCGAGAGGGTGCCGTCACGCGAGTTAGTGTACTTCCTACACGAAGTAGCGCGCCAGCGGCCAAAGGGGCGAACCATACCCTTAACCCTGCTACACTATGCCCCGCCGGCCACCGTGCCGAGGCTATTGCAGCGCCCGGAGAACCTCCTTGGCTATCCTTCCGATTCGCCGCGCCGGCGACCCTGTCCTTCGCGAAAAAGCGCGGCGCGTCCGCACTATCGACAGCTCCATCATGAAACTCCTCGAAGACATGTGGGAGACGATGTATGACGCGCCCGGCGTCGGCCTCGCCGCTCCCCAGATCGGAATTCCCCTCCGCGTCGTCGTCATCGATACGAACAACGGCGAGAAGGGCAACGGCAAAATCGCCCTTGTGAACCCCGAGATAGTGAAGCGCTCAGGCACGCGGACCGTCGATGAGGGCTGCCTCTCAGTGCCCGGCTTCCGCGGCGAAATCGTCCGCTCGGTGAAAGTGCTCGCCCAGGGCATCGACCCGTACACGAAAAAAGAAGTGCGGATCAAGGCCCAGGACGACCTCCTCGCCGAAGCGCTCGAACATGAAATCGACCACGTGAACGGCGTGCTCTATATCGACTACCTGCCGAGTCACGATGCCCTCATCCCGCTGCGGGACGCGCCGGAAGTGCGCCGCTAGCCCCAAACCACCTCAATTCCGGTCTTCGGAGGCCCCATGCTTATCGAATCCATTGGCGCACGCGAAATCCTGGACTCGCGCGGGAACCCCACGCTCCAGGTCGCGGTCATCCTCGATGACGGCTCGATTGGCGAGGCTTCCGTCCCCTCGGGCGCCTCCACCGGCGCCCACGAAGCGGTCGAACTGCGCGACGGCGACCCGAAGCGCTACGGCGGCAAGGGCGTCATGAAGGCGGCGCGCAACGTCATGGGCGACATCGCCGAGGCCATCACCGGCGCTGACGCGACCGACCAGCGCGGCCTCGACCGCATCCTCATGGAACTCGATGGCACGCCGAACAAGGGCCGCCTCGGCGCGAACGCCATCCTCGGCGTCTCCATGGCTGTTGCCTGTGCCGCCGCCGAATCCACCGGCCTGCCGCTCTACCGCTACCTCGGCGGACCGATGAGCAACAAGCTCCCGGTGCCGATGTTCAACATCCTCAACGGCGGCAAGCACGCCGAGGATTCGACCGACTTCCAGGAATTCATGGTCATGCCCGTCGGCGTCGAGACCTTCTCCGCCGGCCTTCGTGCGGGCGCCGAGATCTACCAGGCGCTTAAGGCCATCCTCCACGACCGGAAGCTGGGCACCAATGTCGGCGACGAAGGCGGATTCGCGCCCTCCCTGCCCGGCAACGAAGACGCCATCCAGGTGGTCCTCGAAGCGATAGAACGCGCCGGTTACAAGCCCGGCGAGGATGTCGTGATCGCCCTCGACCCGGCGGCGACGGAGCTCTACCAGGACGGCAAGTACGTCCTCGTTAAAGACAATCGCACGCTCACGGGCGACGAGATGGTCGCCCACTGGCTCTCCTGGCTCGAAAAGTACCCGATCTACTCGATCGAAGATGGCCTCGCCGAAGACGACTGGGACGGCTGGGCCAGCCTCGTCGCGAATGGCGGCGACCGCGCCCAGATCGTCGGCGACGACCTGCTGGTCACGAACCCCGAGCGCATCCGCCGCGCAATCGGTGCGAAGGCCGCGAACAGCGTGCTCGTGAAGCTGAACCAGATCGGCACGCTCACGGAGACGCTCGAAGCGGTCGATCTGGCCCACCGAGCGGGCTGGACTGCGGTCATCAGCCATCGCTCTGGAGAAACCGAGGACACCTTCATCGCCGACCTCGCAGTCGGTACTGGCGCGGGCCAGATCAAGACTGGCGCCCCCGCCCGCAGCGAGCGCACGGCCAAGTACAACCGCCTCCTCGCGATCGAACTCGAACTCGGAGATAACGCCCAGTACGCCGGCTGGGACAGCATCAAGCAGCTCGGCCCGCGACCTGCCCGGCCCGACTCATCGAAGCCACGCCCGCCGGTTCGCAACGATCGGCGGCGCCCCGGAACCGGCCGCGGACGGCATTGAGGCCAGCCGCGACCCTCTCACCCGCAGTTCAGGCGGTTTGTGACCGGTTCGTTCTCGAAGTGGCGTACGTGCGCTTCCTCGCGGAGATCCTGCCGGAACGCTCGCTTGAGCGAATCGTCCCTGCCACCGGCTGGACCGTGCGCCAGACATTCCGCCACATCGAACGCGCCATGGACGAATATGGCGACATCTTCCCGCGGGTGCTGGCCGGCGAACCTGGACACGGTGAGGATTTCGACCGCGACACAGAAAACGCCGCCCAGGCCAACGCCACCGGCATCACGCCTCTGCCCGAGATTCTGGGCGGGCTCGGCCGCGCCCGGGACCGCTTTCTCAGCATGCTCGAAGCGAACGCCGAGGCACTGGAAGTCGCCCAGAGCGACGATGGCTACCCCGTCATCGAGATCGCGGCGCACTGGGCGCAGCACAGCGCCGTGCACTGCCTCGAAATGATCGAAGCACTCCCGGAACTCCGAACCGACCCGCTGGTTCTCACCTGGCTGCTCGAATGCAACCTTGGCCAGGACGAGGAGATCCAGCAACGGCGGAGGCGGCTCCGGAGCGATGCGCTCGCAGCCTACGGCATGACCGAGGAGGTCCCCCATGCACCCTGACGTCCAACAGGTGATCGATGAGCTCGACGCCCACCGCATCCGGTTCGAGCAGTTCTGCCTCTCCCTCAACGAAGAGCAACTCTGCCGCCCGGTGCCCAATAGCAACTGGATCGTGAAGGACTTCATCTCCCACCTTTCGACGATCGACGAGCCGGTCCGCCGCTTCTTCGGGAACGTCCGCGTCGAAAAGAAGGCGAACTGGGATTCTCCGGAGGGCGAGCGCTTCAATATCGACCGCTGGAACGAATCCATGGTCCAGGCGCGCCGCGAGAACAGCGTCGAGGACATCCTCGCCGAGGCGTCCGTGCTGCGTGCCGCCCTCAAGGACGAAATGTCGCAAATCGGCCAGGACGAGCTCGACTTGAGCTTCACGTTCGGCGGCGACGCCAAGCGCGGCCGGGCCGAGATCGTCTTCGCGAACTACCTGCGCGGCTGGTGCAAACACGACCCGATGCACGCGGTCGATATGATGCGCGCCATGCCCGAACGGGAGACGCCGGAGCTGCAGGCCTGGTTCGACGACCCGGTGATCCGCGGCTACCAGAAGCAGATGAACCCCTAGCATGGCCACGTTGCGCGTCTCGCCGCCACGCGTCTTCGGGCAGGCGACGCATGCCGGGAAGCCGCCCGCTGGCTCCGCCGGTTCGGTCGATGCCTACCGCCAGGCGCAGTTCGTCCTCGATATCGACACGAATCTCGTGCTCGATGGCCTGAACCTCGAAGCAACGCTCGCGGACGGGGCGACCGGGGCGAAATTTCGCAACCAGCGGGTCGCCTCCGGTCTGATGAACTGGTCGCGCTCGTGGTTGAGCCGCCTGCACGCCCTCCACGCGATCGAATGGGGCAATTACGCTGCCGCCCTGCCGTTGATTCGCGCCTCAGCGGACTACCAGTCGGCATTTCTCGCGCTGACTGGCAACGACGCGCCGGAGTGGCAGGAGTGGGTCGATGGCGGCAATATCCGGCTCGCGCCGGAGCAGCACGCGACCGAATTCCAGCTTCACGCCTTCCGTTCGGCCGAAACCATGGCCACGCATCCGATTCTCGGGCCGGTCTACCGCGCCGCTACCGACCTCTCGCTGCCGCATTTCGGCTCGACGCTGCTCGTCGCGGGCGCCGAATCCGACCCTTCGCGCATCGCCGCCACCTTCGGCGATCGCGACTTCCACATGGGCTGGGCCGAACTTTCGCTGACCCTCCTGCTCCAGCTCGGCGTGGCCCAACTCGAAGCGCTGGTCGCGCTCGCCGCGACCTTCGGCGTGACGGACGCGGATGCCGTGGCTGCCCTCGCCGCGAAGCTGGCACGGGCTGCCGAACACCGCGACCGCTGCGCCATCGCCATCACCGAGGTCGACGGTCTCCAGCGGTACCTCATCTCGAACTGGCGGCGCAACCCGGGCGGCGCGCCCACAAAAGTGCTGCTTTAGTGCGGGCACGAT
>JBBSKE010000106.1:0-9944 GCA_038256595.1 Tepidiformales bacterium
CATACCTGAACAAACGGAACGCCAACCCAGGCCCCTACACATGGACCGCGACGATGGAGAGCATCCTGGAGAAGACCAATCGCGCCCGGCTCGCTCTCGATGCGGTCACGACTCCAGTCAATTCGGAATCAGTACACTAGCAGGCTAGCCGCTAAACGGCCCCGTATACACCACCTCAAACAGCAAATTATCCGGCGAGGCGAACATCACCTGGTAGTAGGTCTGGCCTTCGCCCATGCCGAAGTCGGGGCGGTGGCGCGGGGTTTCGAAGAGCGCTTCGATGCCCTTTTCGGCGAGGTAGGCGGCGGCGGCATCGACATCCGCGACCGATTCGGCGGCGATGGCGATGTGGTTCGCGCCCGCACCGTCGTAGTCGTTCCTGGCGCCGTTCGCCGCGCCGACGAACCAGAGGCTGGTGCCGCCGCTGCCGTAACCGGCCATGAACTCGTTCGCCATCACCTGGTTCCAGCCGAGGAAACCGAGAAGGTCGGCATAGAACCCGAGGTTGGCCGCATCGATATTGATCTGTACGTGGCCGAGGTGGGTGTTCATCGTTTCTCTCCTTGCGATGCCGCGTTGGCGGCGAAACCGCATCCTAAACAGGAACAAATGTTCTGTACAGCCTTGTCCGTTCACATTCGGGAACTTTCGAACGCGATTCAACGCATGGTAGGATGCGCCAGTGCCCAGTGCGGGGAGTGCTATCCTTTGCGCCAATCGCCCACCTGGAGGGCCCGTGCCTGACGACCGTCCCGCCGAGTCTGCTCCCGTTGCCGGATCTTCGTGGACCTTCCTCACGAACCACGCCCACGTCCTCCTCTGCATCTCGCGATGCCCGGAGGTTCGCCTGCGCGACGTCGCCGAGGATGTCGGGATCACGGAGCGCGCTGCCCAGCGAATCGTTGCCGACCTTGTGAACGAAGGCTACCTGACGCGTCTCCGCGTTGGCCGCCGCAACCAGTACGAGATTCATCCTGAACGTCACCTCCGCCATCCGGTCGAGCAGAAGGTCGAGATCGCGGCACTGCTCAACCTCGTAGGGATGATGGAGTAATCTCGACCGGGGCCTGGACGGCCAATCGAGAACCGAAAGGAACTGCTATGCCCGCACCCTCGCCAGCCCTGGAGGTCGCAGAGCGCCTCTTCGCCGCCATCCATGCCGGGGATGTCGCGGCAGCAGGCGCGCTCTACGCCGATGATGCCGTCATCTGGCACAACAACGACAACCTCGTGCAGACGCCGGATGAGAACCTGCGCGTCCTGCGCTGGGTTGTGCGCAATGTGAAGGACCTCCGCTACGAGGAGATTCGCCGCATCGAGACCGCCAACGGGTTCGTCCAGCAGCACGTCCTCCGCGGCATCGCCCCGAACGGCCAGCCGCTCGAAGTGCCCGCCTGCCTCATCGTCACCGTCGCCGAGGGGCGCATCACGCGGTTCGACGAGTATCTCGACTCTGCCCACACCGCAGTCCTCCGGGGATGACGCCCGGGGCGCGCCTGCGCGAGGCGATGGCCGAGGGAATCGTGGTGGCGCCGTTTGTGTTCGATGCGCTCCAGGCGAAACTGGTCGAACAGGCTGGCTTTTCCGCCGCCTACATGACTGGTTTCGGCACGGCTGCTACCTTCGGCCTGCCGGATATGGGCATGATCGGCCTCGGCGAGATGTCCGCCAACGCCGCCCGCATCGCCGGCGCCATCTCCATCCCCCTGGTCGCCGACGCGGACACCGGCTACGGCAACGAACAGAACGTCGCGCGCACGGTCGCCGTCTATGAGCGTGCCGGGGTCGCCGCCCTCCACCTCGAGGACCAGGAGTGGCCGAAGCGCTGCGGGTTCCTCGAAGGCAAGCGCGTCATTCCCATCGATGACATGGTGCTTAAGGTGCGCGCCGCAGCAGCCGCCCGGTCCGACCCTGGCACCGTGATCATCGCCCGCACCGATGCGCTCTCGCCGAACGGCTGGGAAGACGCCCTCCAGCGCGCACGGGCCTACCGCGAGGCCGGCGCCGACATGGTCTTCGTCGATGGCCTGAAGTCGCGCGCGGACATCGAACGCGCCGCCACGGAGCTCCGCGGCATCCCCCAGCTGCTCAACACCTGGCTCGTCACCCCGGTCGAGGCGCAGACGATGGGCTTTTCGATCTACATCCACCTCGGCGTGATGTTCCGCCACTTTGCCGACTTCCGCCGCTCGCTCGAAGAGCTCCAGGCGACCGGCAACGTCGCCCTCCAGCCCGGGGACGACTCAGTCGAGCCGGTGACGCGTCTACTTCTCGGTGCTTCCCCGGAAATGGACTAGGGGACGCCAGCGCCTTCGCTACAGCTTTGTCGAGGTGGTTCCGAAGGGGCCGATACGCTTTTGCGATGAAGCGATGCGTACGGTATTCGCATGAAGTACGGGGATATTGTGCTGGAGCGCTACCAGCTTGAGGCGCCACTTGGCAGCGGCGGCTCGTCGGAGGTCTGGCGCGCACTCGACCTGACGACGGAAACGCTGGTCGCGGTGAAGCTGGCGCGAACTGGGCAGGCCGCGGTGAGCCACGGGAGCGTCGCCGCCGAGGCCGCGATCCTCAGTTCGCTGGACCATCCCAATATCGTTCGCGTGCTCGATTCCGGTTCCGAGGGCGACCGCGCGGTGCTGGTAATGGAGCTGCTTGACGGGCCGACCCTGCGCGAACATCTGCGCGAATCCGGCGCGATGAGCGACGCGGAAGTGGCCGGGTTGGGGTTCGCGCTCGCCGACGCCCTCGCGAACCTCCACGCCCAGGGCTTCATCCACGGCGATATCAAGCCGGAGAACATCATCCTCAGTGGCGGGCTGGCGAAGCTCGTCGATTTCGGCACGGCACGGGATTTCTCCGAGACGCTGTCGCTCGAGGAACTCCGCCAGATCTCGGGCACGCTCGCCTACCTGGCGCCGGAACTGCTGATCGGCGAGCCACATTCGCCCCAATCCGACCTCTACGCGCTTGGCGTGACGCTCTACGAAGCGCGCTCGGGTCGCCTGCCGTTCTCCGGGGGAGGGGGCATTCTTGCGGGCGCGGAGGGCCGTCGTGTACGACCGCTGCGGGACGTAGTCCCCGGCGTCGATTCGCGGCTAGCGGCGCCCATCATGCAATCGCTGGCGGTCGATGTTGCCTTCCGGCCTCGCTCAGCCGGGGACGTCCGGGATGAGCTGACGAACGCCGGGCAGCCAACCATCAATCTTCGACCGCAGAAGCGAAGCGGCACCAAGTCGCGTGACGCCCGGCGGCCGAACCCGATGGTCGCGCCCATGGCTGCCGCACCGGTCGCGGTGGCTGGCCCGGCGATGGTGGCGGGGCCCGGCCGGCGAGCTTCTTCCATGTCATTCGAAGAATGGCAGGAAGAGCGCTACCCCCGGAGAACGATGGCCCGCCGCCTGGTGATGGCGGTGGTCGCGCTCTTGCTCTTGGGCACCATCGGAACCACGGCCTTCCTCACGTTGGACGGGGGCGAGGAAGACGACCTGGCAGGCAGCGTGGAATCACCGAAGGAAGCTGTTATAGCCGCCGCGGACGCGGATACGGCGACTTCCACGACGGTCTCGACGGCCACAGCTTCGGCTACGCGAACGCAAACACAGACGATTCAGCCAACGCCCACACCCGAACCGCCCAGTGCGACGGCAACGGCGGTGCCGCCCACGGCCACCGCACCACCGCCGGCGCCCACTACTGCACCCCCGGCACCCGCCCCGGCGCCGGCGAGCGAACCACTGGTCCAGCTCAACTCCAGCGCGGGCGTCGATACGGTGATTCGCTGGTACGACCTTCTCGTCGCGGGCCAGTTCGACAGCGCCTATGCACTGTGGAGCGAGCGAATGAAGGCGAACTTCCCCCGCCAGGGGAATCTCGACTCGCGCTGGGCAAACACCACGAGCGTGTCCATCAACGAGGCCCGCGTGGTCTCCCAATCGGGCAACCGGATGACGGTGGCGGTGGACTTCGTCGAGACGCTCGCGAACGGCACGAGCCGCCGCTACGCCGGCACCTGGCAGCTCACCGCCTCGCCCAATGGCTGGCTCCTCGATCAACCATCGTTCTAACCGAAACTACACCCGCTGCCCTGGTGCTGAATCGTGTGAATCGACGCAAAATCTGGCCTATAGCCAACGGGCTCTTAGCCTGTACCCATGAAGACGGCAGATACGACGGCCCGAGATGTTCTCACCCAGGCAGACGCAGAAGCGCGCGCGCTTCGCATCGCCAATACGGCATACACCTTCGCCCTTGAGCTGACGAAAGGCGCCCCCGATTACCGTGGCGACGTCACTATCCAGTTCAGCTGCACGGCGGGCGGAGACACCTTCCTCGACTTCCGGGGCAAGGAGATCACCCTGTTCGAGGTCAACGGCGAGGTGGTCGAACCGGAATGGACCGGCTACCGGCTGACGCTGCCGGGAGCGAAGCTGAAGCCGTCCAACATCGTCCGCATCGTCTACGTGAACGACTACGACCACACCGGCGACGGCTTCCACCAGTTCATCGACCCCGAGGACGGCGAAGAGTACCTCTACTCGAACTTCGAGCCGTACGAGGCGCACCGTCTCTTCCCCTGCTTCGACCAGCCGGATATCAAGGCCACCTATGAGCTTTCGGTGGTCGCGCCGACCGAGTGGGAAGTGGTCGCGAACAGCCGCGAACTCGCCCGCACGGACAACGGCGATGGCCGCACCCGCCACGTCTATGCAAAGACGGGCAGCTTCAGCACCTACCTCTTCGCGATCGTGGCCGGGCCGTACGAGGGCTTCAACGAGATGCACGGCGAGATCCCGGTGGGCCTCTACTGCCGCCGCAGCATGGCGCGCCACTTCGATACGGCCGAGGTCTTCACGATCACAAAGCAGGGCCTCGATTTCTACGCCGAGTTCTTCGATTGCCCCTACCCATTCGACAAGTACGACCAGGTCTTCGTGCCCGAATTCAACGCCGGGGCGATGGAGAACGTCGGCTGCGTGACCCATAACGAGTTCATGGTCTTCCGCGATCCGCCGACCGAGAACCAGCGCCGCGAACGGGCCGAGGTGGTCCTCCACGAGATGGCGCACATGTGGTTCGGCGACCTCGTGACGATGAAGTGGTGGAACGACCTCTGGCTCAACGAGAGCTTCGCCACCTATATGTCCTACCTCTGCATGACGAGCGCGACCCGCTTTACGACCGGCTGGCAGGAGTTCAACTCCGGGATCAAGAATTGGGCCTACCGCCAGGACCAACTCGTCACGACCCACCCGATCTCGGGGACAGTCGCGGACACGGACGAGACCTTCCTCAACTTCGATGGCATCACCTATGGCAAGGGCGCCTCGGTGCTCAAGCAGCTGGTCGCGGCGATCGGCATGGATGGCTTCCGCGAGGGCATGCGCCACTACTTCCGCACCCACTCCTGGGGTAACACGACCCTGCCCCAGTTCCTCGCCGCGCTCGAAACGGGCAGTGGCGTGGACCTCAAGGAGTGGTCGCGGCTCTGGCTCGCAACCTCCTCCCTGAACACGATTTCGGCCGACTGGGAGGCGGACGGCGAGCGCATCACCTCGATGGTCCTGCGCCAGGCGTTCCCCGCGGCCTACCCGACCCTCCGGCCCCACACGCTCGAACTCGGGCTCGTGCGCGAACTCGATGGCGAACTGACGATCACCTCGCTGCCCGCCTCGCTGGCAACCGAGGAGGCCGAAGTCGACGCCGCGCGTGGCCTGCCGAAGCCCTCGCTCGTCTTCCCGAACCACAACGACCACGCCTATGCGAAGGTCGCCCTCGATGCGGAGTCGCTCGCTTTCACTCGCGAGAATATCGACCGGATCACGGACCCGATGCTCCGCCAGATGCTCTGGTCGGCGCTCTGGAACATGACCCGCGACCAGCAACTCACCTCGATCGACTTCCTCGCCATCGTGCGCGAAAAGATCGCGGCCGAAGCGAGCACGGAGCTCGTCGATGCGGTCCTCGGCTTCGCCCAGACCGCCCTCGGCCGCTTCGTCCCGGACGAATGGAAAGAAGAGCAGGGGCGGCTCATGTTCGCCGCCGCCTGGGACACCCTCCAGGCTGCCGAGGGTGACCGCCAGATTATCTGGACGCGCGCGCTCGTCGGGTTCGCGATGGCGGCGGGCGATATCGAGCGGCTCGGGGCCATGGCCGACGGCACCGAGACGGTCGCCGGGCTCACCCTCGACCAGGACATGCGCTGGGCGATCGCGACCAAGATCAACGCCTACGGGCTCGCCGATGGCCCCGCCCGCCTCGAAGCAGAGCGCCAGGCCGACCCTTCGGACCGTGGCCAGCGCGCCCTCCTCACCGGCGAGACGATCCGTCCCGACGCTGCCGTGAAAGCGGCCGCCTGGGAGAAGTTCCACGGCGAAGGCTACGGGTCGCTCAAGCTCACGCGCTCGGCGATGAGCGGCTTCAACCACTGGCGCCAGAAAGAGCTGCTCGCACCGTATTACGACGGCTTCTTCGAACGCGTGGCCGGGGTCTTCGACGGCCCCGAAAAGGAGGCCGCGACCGACTACTTCGCCACCCTCTGGCCCTCCTACCGGGCCGAACGGGAGACGATCGAGCGCGCCAACCGCATCCTCGAGGCGCGGCCGGACCTGACATTGCTCGTGCGCAACCTGCGCGAGGCGATCGATGAGCTGGACCGCGCGATCAAGTGCCGGGAGTTCGCCCAGGCGTAGGACGGGCGCCGAAATCGAGAAACGGCGAGAAACACGCCCCCGGGATGGTACACTGGGGGCGTGTCCGCGCTCGTCGCCCTGCCCGCGCTCGAATCGGAGCTCTCTGCCCGCTGGTTTCGCGGCGCCGGCGGCCCCCTGCGGCTCGAAGACGGGCGCGTCGCGAGGGTCGTCTTTCCCGGCATCCCCGGCCCCGGGCCCGGCCCGGATGCGCGCGACGCCATCATCGAAATCGAGAACGACCTCCTCCGCGGCGATGTCGAATTCCACCTCCGGGCGAGCGGCTGGTACGCCCACGGCCACCACCGCGACGCTACCTACCGGGGCGTCGTCCTCCACGTCGTCAGCGCGAACGACACGGCCAGCGCCGCCATCCCGGTCGCCGGGCGGCTGCCGATCCCGATCCTCGTCCTCCAGCCACCGCCCAGCGAAGGCGAAGCGCAGGAGCTCTTCGTCCCGCCCTGCGTCTTCGCCCGCGCCCGCGAGACGAACATCCCGGCGGCGCTCGACAGGCTCGGCGAACGGCGGCTGCGGGTCAAAGCCGCGCGCATCGCCCCGCTGCTCCCGGTCTACGGTGCGGGGGGCGTGCTCTACGGGTCCATCCTCGAGATCCTCGGCGGGCCTGCCAACCGTGCCGCCTTCGCCGCCCTCGCCCGGGACCTTCCCCTCCCCGCCCTCCTCGAACGGGCCGAGCGGCCCACCGCGGCGGAACGGAAGCGGGCCCTCGTCGCCGAACTACGCTACGCCGGCGCCGGGCTCGTCCTCCGCAACGCCGGGCAGCGGCCACTCTCGGCGCCGGGTAAGCGGCTCGAATCCGCGGCCGGGGTCGTCCACCAGCTCTGGCCCGCGTTCGAACCCGGCTGGCCGTCCGCGTTACCCGCGGGTGCGGCGCTCCTGAAATTGCTCCAGTCGGCTGGGCTCGGGCGGAGTGCGGCGATCGAAGTCGCGGTCAACGCCATCCTCCCGGTCGCCCTTGCCAGCGGCCAGTGGCACGAAGAGGACGTCCTCACCGCCTGGCGCAACCTGCCCTCGCCGGGGACGTACGGCAAGCTCAAGCGGCTCACCGGCTGGCTCGACCGGAATCGCCAGGAGACGGAGCCGAAGCCGTTCGCCAGCGCTGCCCGGCTGCAGGGCGGCCTCCTCCTGCACGCGGAGTATTGCGCGAAGGGGAAGTGCGGGCGATGTCCGTTGTCATAAGGGAGTGCTGAGGAGCGAGTGCTGAGGGCCGCGTGCTGAGTGGGTTCGTGGCCGGACCTGGATGACCAATTGGAGTTTGAGGAGTGATGCAGGGAATGGGATTAGGTGGCTGGTTGTGAGGTGGTTTGGGGAGGCGTTTCTTAAGGAGCCGCTGAAGGTGCTGCTCGGCTGCGGCCGTCTCGCCGTGCTTGGGCTGATCCTGATGAGCACGGTCCTCTCGGTGATCACCTGGTGGCTGCGCGGAATGGGGACGCTCATCATCATCGTCGCCCTGGTCGCGCTCATCTACGTCTTCCTGACCCGCCGCGAGTGACGACTCAGAGCGTCGCGGACGGCCGGTCGAGGTTCCGATGAGGGAGTTCTGGCGGTGGTTCTGGGGCGGATTCGCCGTCGCCTTCGCCGCGGGCTTCGTGCGCGACCCGGTGAAGGTGCTCCTCGGCTGCGGCTGCCTGGGGCTCATCATCGTCGGGGCGGTGCTCTCCGCGATCTCCTGGCGGTTGGGAGGCCTCGGGACGCTGTTGGCTCTCATCGCGGTGGTCGCGGTGATCGCCGTCATCCGCAACCGCCGCGAGTGATGCCATTCCACTGCTCGTCCCGTGCCGTCCTGTTCGAGAAGGCTGCCAATATCGTCACCCCAGAACGTCTGGAGCGGCGGGTTGTGAGGCCCGAGCGGCAATCACCTGCCACCTTGCTTGCGTGAGGTGCTCTGATCGATTCGCGGCAACGGGCCAACGGCCGCGCTAGCAATTCACGAGCCCATAGCCTATAGCCAAGAGCCAAAGCTCCCTACGTATCCCGGCTCCGGCGCAGAAACTCCTCGATGTCGAGGATCACTTCGTTCGCGCTGGGGAGGGTTGCCGGGTCGTCTTCGCTGCCCGAATCGAACGCTTCTTCCAGGCGCTGAACGTAGCTCGCGACTTCGGCGTTCGCCGAGACGGCCGTATTCACTTCGCCGACAAAGCGCGCACTCGCAGATTTCAGCTCCGTGAAGTCGAAGGTCATGCCGAGCATCGGCTGGAGCCGTTCGAGGAGGGCGAGAGTCGCGGGCGGGTTCTGCGAGGTCGTGATGTAGTGCGGCACGTTCGCCCAGAGGCTCGCCGCCTGCAGCCCGGAGCGGCGGAAGATGTCGTGCATCGTGCCGACGATCCCGGTCGGGCCCTCGTACTTGCTCGTCGTCAGGCCGAGCTTTTCGCCCGTGAGAATATCCGCGGCCGTGCCCGTCACGCGCACGTCGCGCGAATGCGGGACATCGGCGAGCAACGCGCCCAGCGAGACCACGAGGGAGCAACCAGTCTTCTTGAAGACTTCGTGGTAGACGTTGCTGAAGGTCTGCCAGCGGAGGTTCGGTTCGATTCCCACGGCCACCACGAGGTCGTGCGGGCCGGTCGGGTTGCGTGCGTAGAAGAATTCGTTCGCGGGCCAGGTGATCTCGCGGCCGCCCTTCAGGTCGATTCGGACCGAGGGCCGGTTGTCGGCGAAATCGTAGAAGGGGTCCGCATCGATCGTGGCGAAGCGCCGCGCTCCCAGTCGTCGGGCGACCCAGCGGGCCGCGTTGGTGGCAGCGCCTGCTGCGTCGTTCCATCCGGAAAACGCGACAACCGCCACGGGGTCATGTAGTTCGGGTTCGCGCGTATAGCTCACATATTCCACGCGCACAGGGTACCACTTCGGGTACTGGTTTGCCGTCCATGAACAGCAATCGGATGGCTGCGCGGGGGAATCACGGGGGCCGGCACATCCCCGCCTCGGCGCGAAACGGTACAATCGAACCCGGTGGACCAGCTGCCCATTTATCTCGAAACCGCGAAGAAGCGCGTACTCGCCGGGGGAATCGACTGGCCCGGACTCGATCGCAGCGGGAAGGACGAGGCAGCCGCCCTTGAGGCGCTGCTCGCAGCTGTACCGCGCTATAAATCGGCGCTGGGCACGACTGCCCGCGGTCTGAAGCTGCCGAAAGGCGTAGAAGGATTCGATGTCGTTGAGCGGCGAACGGGCAACGGCAGCACCGAGTTCGGCATCCCGGCACATGGCTGTAAGTCCGACAATCAGCCGGTGGATGGA
>JBBSKE010000107.1:0-9923 GCA_038256595.1 Tepidiformales bacterium
CGGGCGGGTGCGCTCAGACGCTAGACCTGAACTGTGCAGGTGGCGTTAGCTCGACAGACATTTCGATGGTCGTCTTCATCGCTGCGGGCGGGGAGATTAACCCCTGCAGCGTCGTAACCGTTACCTTTAGCAGTAACGACTCGCTCCAGGTCGTTCGCAACGACCTGGCGATAGCACACTATGGTTCGAACTTCAGGAGGCAACATGACGCGAGCTAAAATTTCAGGGTTGGGCGGACTTGTTCTGCTCGCTAGCCTATTGATGATGGGCATCATCTCGACGAAGGTTCAAGCTGCCGGCGAGTTGGTTACGGTTACCCTAACCCCCAGCGACACGAGCATCGAAGTGGGCGAAAACGTGACAGTCGCCATCGCAGTGACTTCTAATGGAAGCCCTACGGGCTTTCAGGGTCCAATTCTTTACGACAGCAGCAAGCTGTCCTTCGTCAGTTGTAGCGCCGTTGGCAGCAATGCTTGCCTCGACAACGGTGCTGGCCAATTCACCGTGACCTCTGGCAATCTGCCCGCCAACGGGCAGTCAGCAACATTGGCGACAGTGACCCTATCCGCAATCGCCTCTGGGGCAGCTGCGGTGACAGTGAGCGGAGATTGCAATGCATCCGAAGGCGCTCCGCTCTTCACCACCACGGAATGCATCGCGGTCGATACGTCGATCACAGTTGCCGGACCGGCGCCGGACCCTGACACCTCCAGCTTCAGCATCGCTGGCACCGAAGTCGAAGAGGGCGAAATCGCCACACTGACGGTCACCCGTGACCCGAATGGCACGCCTGGCGCGGTCATCATCACCTGCAACCCGTCCATCGGCGGCGGCACCGCCGAATCCGGCGACTTCGTGGATGAGAACGACACCATCTCCTTTGGCGCCGACGATACCGAAGGCACTTGCCAGGTCCAGACCAACACGGACGTCGATTTCGCCGACGAAACCTTCCGCGTGGCCATCACGGCCAACGTCCAGACCGTCATCGTCGGCGGCCAGGCCACAGTAGTCATCACCGACCCGGACATCGAGCCACCTTCGCCCGGCGTCGTCCGCTTCGTCGACAGCAACTCCTCGGTGAACGAATCGTCCCCCGGGACGAAGTTCGTCGATGTTGAGCGCGTCAGCGGCACCGCTGGCTCGATCAGCGTCGTCTGCACCGTCACCGTGAGCGGCACCGCCACCAGCGGCCTGGACTACACGGCCACGACGTCCCAGACGCTCGAATGGGCCGACGGTGACGACTCCGACGAGTCCTGCGAGTACACCCTTATCAACGACAGCCTTGTCGAAACGACCGAGACCATCATCCTGACCCTCGGGAACATCGACGGCGGCTCCATCGGCAGCCCGAGCACCCACACCGTCAGCATCATCGACGACGAAGCCCCGCCCGTGCTCACGCCGACGCCAACCGCCACGGCCACCAATCGCCCGCCCAAGACCGGTACTCCGGTTCCGACGAAGCCGGCCACGGCGACCAACACGGTTCGCCCGACGGATACCGCCCTCCCGACCAACACCCAGGCCGGCCGGACGAACACCCCCGCGCCGACCAATACCGCCACCTCGACGGCAATTGCTTCCGGCACCGCTGGCGCCTCCCCGACGAATACGGGCGTTGTTGGTGGAGCCACCTCTACCCCGACGCGCTCCGGCACGGCTCCGCTCCCGCCAGCCACCGGTAGCGGTAGCAACTTCGGCGGCACGAGCGCCGTCGCAGCCCTCTTCCTCGTGGCCATCGGCCTCGGCGTGAGTGGCTTCGCTGCCACCCGTGTCACCCGCAAGCGCTAATCGCGCTCCAGGTAAGCACTGAAGAAAGGCCCCGGCAACTTGCCGGGGCCTTTCTGTTTGCGCCGCCGCGGCAGCGTCAGTAGGGTGAACGTAATGCAAAAACGCCGCCTTCTCCCGGTAGCTCTTCTTGGCGTCGTATTGTCCGTCGCCTCGTTCGTCACCATGGTCGCGGCGCAGGGGCCGGCGCCGGTCCACATCAGCTCCTCCCCGGCCATCATCCAGGTCGGAGAAACCACAGATATCGACTTTGTGGTCACCGTCCCGGCCGGCGGCGAAGGCTTCGGCGCCTACACCGTGGACATCACCTTCAACCCGGCGCTGTTCGCGGCACAGTGCCTCTCCGGGCGGGCGACCTGCAACGCCGGGCTGGGCTCGCTGCCGCCGAACATCATCCGCCTGGTCGATGTCAGCCTGAGCGGCTACAAAGGCGGCGTCATCCAGACTGTGCGTTTCACCGGCATCTCTGCTGGCGCGCATTCGTTCACCTACGACATTGTCACCTGTACGGACCCCGAGGGCGTGCCCTACCAGGGCTGCACGGGCTCCGGCGGCGGCATCCAGGTCGAAGGTGGCTCGCTGCCAACCACCCCGACGCACACGCCGACCGCGACCGGCGTCCCCGCCACCGCCACGTCGACCGCGACCTCAACAAGCACCAGCACGCCGACGAAAACGCCCAGCCCCACCGCCACGAAGACGAGCACTCCGACGCCGACGGCCACCGCGACGCCAGACCCGGCGCGCGCGTTCAAGCTCTTCGCACCGATGGCGAGCTGTGACGAATCTGTCTGCGCTGCTGCGTTGCCCTAGGAGGAGCGGCGACTCGCGCTGGTTGGTATTGGCGCTCGCGGTGTTCCTAGCAACAGCCCCGTTAGACTGAGATCAGCTATTTGCCGAGGAGTGCGCGCGTGAAATTCGCCATCATCCGATTCCCCGGGACCTGGAGCGACCGCGACACCTACCACGTGTTGCATAACGTGATGGGCCAGGACGCCGACATCCTCTGGCACCGCGAAACCAGCCTGACCGGCTACGACGCGGTGGTGCTCCCCGGCGGCTTCTCCTACGGCGACTACCTCCGCTGCGGCGCCATCGCGCGCTTTTCTCCGGCGATGGAAGCGGTCGTCGAGTTTGCGAATCGCGGCGGCCCGGTCATCGGCATCTGCAACGGCTTCCAGGTGCTCTGTGAGAGCGGCCTGCTGCCCGGCGTGCTCATTCGGAACGAGAGCCTCCAGTTTCGCTGCGAATGGACCCACCTGCGGCGCGAGGGCGGTTCCAGCCCATGGGCGGACGGTATCGCCGAGGGCGAAGTCATTCGCATCCCCATTAGCCACGGTGAAGGCAACTACTACGCCGACGACGCCACTCTCGACCTGCTGGAGGATTCTGGCCGCGTCGTCTTCCGCTACTGCGACGCAAGCGGCAACGAATCGCCCGGTTCGAACCCGAACGGCGCCGCCCGGAACATCGCGGGCATCCTCAACGAGCGTGGCAACGTCCTCGGGATGATGCCGCACCCGGAGCGCGCCGGTGAGCTGCTGGTTGGCGGCGACGACGGCAAACGCATCTGGGGCTCAGTCCTCGAGTCTGCGGTCGCCACCGTTCTGCGGTAGACGACGCGCGAATCGGACGACTGGGCGCGTCCAGCGACGAGACGCTACTTCGTCGGCGTCCCACAGCACGCGTAACCGAGTCGAGGCTGCGTGCGTACGCATTGATGCTCTCCGCGTGCCGGTTCCGGGTGGAATTCGTACGTCCTTGTGAAGTTCTGGCTACGTGGAGTGGTTGTGACGAAGGCAATCTATTATCGGCCCGGTACTATCTTTACAATCGATGCTGGCCAGTGTAAAAGTAGCCATCCCGTCAGCGGCGGGCCAGCGCGGGATGCCATAGACATCCGGCACAATGGAGTCTGCGTGGAACGTGGGTTTTTCGGGAAGCTCTTCGATCTGAGTTTCGAGTCGTTCATTACGACGAGCATAATTCGCATCCTCTACATCCTGCTGATAGTCCTGGCTGGATTAACGGCTCTGGTCATCCTGATCTCTGCGGCCACACAGGGCGCGGCAGCGGCGCTATTCGGCTTGATACTGGCTCCAATCGTGTTCCTGGTTTACGTCATCTTTGGACGCGTCTATCTCGAGATAGTAATCGTTCTGTTCCGGATTGCGGAGAACACACAGGTACTTGCGGACAAAGCCAAGGGTGAATCCGTCACCCGGACCACCCAGATCACGCCGGACATGTAGCACACTCCGATTTCGTCGCGCGCCCCCATGTGTGAACCATTCGGTTGCGCCGTGCGGTTCGTAGCGACGAATTGGCACTTCGCACGTGCTTCGCCACCAATTGCGCTATTCTGCCTACGGATTGCTGCTGGTGGACGACTTCCCGCCCTTCGGCACGACGTAGACACGCGGAGGGCGGCTGTTGGCAGAAAGCACCGGCGAACCGAACGAGAATCCCCAGGGTCCGGTCGAACCGGGCGATCCACTTGCGCCGTTTGGCAGGCGCGACGGTCCCGAAGTGCCTGGTGCTCAGCGGCCGCCCGGCGACTCGTTGCAGCCGCCCCCCGGCGCCTACGCCCGCCCGGCCGACGACCCGGACGACATCGCCGCTTCGTGGCCGGAGCCGGTCTCGATGCCCGGGGAGGCGTTCCCGGGCGAATCGCCAGCCGAGTTCGAACAGCCCGGGCTCGCCGAGCCACAGCCGCTGCCAATTCCGCCGCCGATAAGCGCTCCGACTGCCGTCAACGTCCCGCCAGCCTCGCCGCCACCGCCACTCCCACCGCCTGGGATGCAGATCCCGCCGATGTTGCCGCCCGCCGGGATGCCCCCGCCGCCCGTGTTCGCGCGAGGCTCCGGTCAGCCGCCAGAACTGCCGCCGGCCGGGCCGCCACCTGGCAGTCAGCCCGGCGATCGTTTCCCGGCCTGGTTCGATGTCGAATACCGGCAGCCGCTCAGCCGCCTGACCACGTTCTTCCGCATCTTCCTGCTGGTGCCGCTTTTTCTGCTCATCGGCTTTCTCACTTACGCGATCCAGATATTCGTCGGCGTCGCTCGACTGGGCACCTTCTTCCGGCGCAAGTACCCGGTCTGGATGTACAGCGCGAACGCCGGGTTCCTCGCCTGGCACGGCCGCTGCTACGCCTACGCTCTGCTTTTGACCGACCAGTTCCCGAGCTTCAGCACCGAGCCCCAAAACGCCGTCAAGCTCGGCTACGACGTCCCGGAACCGGGCAACTTCAGCCGCTGGAACGGCATCCTCTCGCGCGTCATCGTTTGCATCCCGCACTTCATCGTGCTGGGGTTCTTGTTCACCATCGTCGTGCCGATCGTGGCCCTGCTCGCATGGTTCGCGATCCTGTTCACTGGCCGCTACCCCCAGGGCATGTTCCGATTCGTCACCGGCGTCCTCCGCTGGTGGTTCCGGGTGACCTCGTACATGTTCCTGCTGCACGACCGCTTCCCGCCGTTCAGCACCTCAGCGGCGGCGGTTCGCTCCGGGCAGGGTGCGATCACGGCGTCGGCGATTGGTGGCGGGTTGCTCGCGGCCGGGAGTTTGGCCGCATTCGCAGGAATCATCGTCTCCGGCAACCAGCCGTACATCGAAGACGTCGATTACGCGCGCCTCGCCGATGGTTCCGACTCCGTGACCACGCGCCTCACCAGTTTCGCCGATGACGAAGGCCCGGCCATCGAAGTGACGCTCGCCGAGGCGTTCGATCCCGGCGACGATTTCGCGCTGATCCTGCTGCCCGCGCGCGACGAGCGCATCGTCGTCTTCGAATGGGACATCCGCAACCGCCGGGAGCAGAATGCGCTCGTCGATGGCGGTGTCGCGTGGTTCACGGTCGAATACGAGAACGACGACGGCGACCTCGAGGAAAAGGCCTTCAGGGCGACGCTCGTGACGGTCACGAACACGGTGCCGCCCGTGAACATCCGCGCAGGCGGGCGAGTCTTCGTCTACGCGGTCTTCGTCATCCCAATCGATTCGGAACCCATCAGCCTGCGCTTTCGAACGACGGACTCGGAGCGTCCTATTCGCTACGAGTTCGACTAGCGCCCACCCACAGGCGCGCGGCGAGGCATGGCGGCGGCTGCCTTCCGCGCCTCGTCGCGATGGTAGGAGACGTTCAGCATCCTGCCGGCGATCTCGAGGCCGATGATGCAGAGAACGCAGATGGCGCCGAGGATCGCGAGCGCCTCCCGCAGGCCGACGGCGTCCGCGAAGATGCCAATCGGCAGGGCCGCGATGCCAAAGAAGCTCCAGCTCAACATATTGATCGACTGCACGCGGCCCGTGTAGTCCGGGTCTGTCATCTGCATGCAGATGGAGTTGTTGAGCGACTGGAACGCGCTGGCGAGGCCGCCGACGAAGAACATCGCCACCATGCCCATGGCGTAGTTTGGCGCCAGGCCGAGGCCAATCAGTGAGACCCCGAAGCCAGCGCCACAGATGGCCGCGAAGCTCCAGGCCCGGCGATGGGCGGCATAGGTCGCCACCAGCATCGTCGCGCCCACCGCACCCACAGCGCCGACCGAAGAGAGGAAGCCCAGCTTTGTCGGCCCCACGCCATAGACATCCGCCGCCAGCGAGGGCAAGAACGACTGGTACGGGAACCCGATCATGACGATGAAGAACGAGGCGAGGATGAGCAGGCCGATCGCGCGGCGGTTGTAGACGTACTTCAGCCCATCGACGATGTCACCGATTGGTGAACGCTCGACCGTGCGTGGCCGCGGGTTCCCGGGGGGCAACGGGATAAGCCCGAGCATCGCCACGACGAACCCGAGCGAGGTGACGAAGTAGACTCCGCCGATGCCGATGAAGGGGATGCCGATCATCATGCCGGCGATCATCGGGCCGATGACGCGGGTGCTGTTCATGCTGAGCTGCTGGAGGACGACGGCGTTGCCGAGCGACTCTTTCGGCACGAGTTCGGCGATGTACGCCTGCCGCGCCGGGCCGACGAACGCGAAGCCAGCTCCCTGCACGACACCGGCCGAAATCAGCATCCAGTACTCAACCATGTCCAGGGCGATCATCGCGGCCAACCAGAGAGAGTTCACCGCGATGATCGACTGGGACACCCAGAGCACTTTGCGCTTTGGCAACCGGTCCGCCAGCACGCCGCCCCAGAGCGACAGTATGAGCTGAGGCGCACCGAAGGCGATCATGACACCGCCGAGGGCGGAATTCTTGCCGGTCAGGTCGTAGGCGAGGAACCCGCGCGCAATCATCTGCATCTGCATTCCGAGGAACGAGAAGAGCGTCCCGAAGAACATAATCTGAAATTGTTTGTGCTCGAGAGCCTGGAACGTCCTGGAAAATGTCTGGCTCACATGGCCACCCTCACTCTCACGTAAGGGTTCAGTGTACGCCGATAATGTGGGCGATCAAATCGAACACAAGCATTTCTGTGCGATTGCGAAGGCTTGTTGGCGCTTCGGTAGTCCGTTCCCGCCGGCCGGGATACCCTCAGACCATGAAACCGGAGCTCATGGAATTCCTTGTCTGTCCGCTCTGCCACGCGGAGATGACCCTCACCATCGGGACCGAAACAGACGGCGAGATTCTCGACGGCAGCCTCAAGTGCACGAAATGCGCCGAGAAGTACTCGATCGAGGACGGCATCCCGAACCTCCTCCCGCCTGACATGCGGCAATGACGGTGATGGACCCGCACCACGGCATGATGGGCGAAAACGGCGAGCCGCTGCACGAACCAGCCGCCCCCGACCCGCCCTTCGACTACCTGCGAAACCCGTTGCTGCCGCAGGGCGCTGGGCTCGCCGGTATCGCAGTGGCCGCGCTCTGGCTGCTCTCGAAGTTGTGGCAAACCCACTGGCTGCTCGGACTCGTGGCACTCCCAGTTCTCGGCCTTGTGGCCTTCCTCGCGACCTGGGCGGCCGCGATTCACCTCACCGGCGGCGAAAAGTTCGACGACCACCCCTGGGTCTAGCGCTCACCAGCAGCCAGAACCCCGACCGGCAAGGAGGAGACGTGGTGATTCGCCACCGAATTGCCTCTCCCGGTGACACCGCACACTACGCCAGCATCGTCTCTAACCGCGATCATCGGCCCTCCGCACGGGGCCCCTCGTTCGCACTTGGGCTCTCTTTGCGCGGAGGGATGACGACCTCTCCCCTCAGTCCGGCTCGGTGAAGTCGACCGTGTAGCTCACTCCCTGGATACCCTTGCGCAGGATGATTCGGCGCGGGGTGATCCGGTAGAGGTTGCCGCGTGCCGTGAAGGTCGCCGCCATCGCGTTCTTCGAAGCGATCTGGTCGAGCAGCGGCTGATACTCCGGCATGCCGTCGGCGACGAGGTCCGCCTTGCCCTCGATCACGATCCGGTCGAACTGTTTCCAGTCGGTCGCCATCACTTCCCGGTTATCGATCAGGAACGACACTTCCGGCGTGGCGGCCATGTTCTGGCTGTGCTGGGGGCTCGCGCCGCTGCCGAAGAGCACCTGCCCGCCAGCCGTCAGGTGGAACAGCACGTAGGTGACGTAGGGCGTCGCATCTTCGCTGTGGATGGTCGCGAGTACGCCGCCGGGTTGCCCCTGGGCGATGCGGTAGGTTTCGGCGAGAATCGCCTCGCGGGTATCGAACGCGGTCATCTGCGGCTCCTGCGGGTCATTCCCAGTCTTCTACAGTCGTGTGGCCTTCAAGGCCCTCGGTGTGCGACATCTCGTTGAACGAAAGCACCATCGTCTTGCCCGACCTGCCGATTTGCAGCCGCGAGACCGACGTATTTTCGACCGCGAACGACCAGCTGGCTTCGAGCGGCAACGAGAGCAACTCCGCGAGCAGCGCCATGATCGCCTGCCCGTGCGTCACCACGAGGATCTGGCCGTCCGGGTGGGCCTCGGCGGCATCGCGCACGGCCGACGCCATGCGCCCGCGGATCGTCGCGATCGTCTCCCCTCCGGGCAGCGAGTGGGCCCGCGCCGAGAGGAAGTCCTTCATCAGCTCCGGGTGGCGTTCGCGCAATTCGCTCGCCGGAAGCGCCTCCCATTCGCCGTAGTGCATCTCGCGGAGGCGGGGATCGATCCGTAACGGGGGCGGCGCCGGGTGCGCGGCGAGGATGTGGGCCGCGGTATCGCCCGCGCGGGAGAGGTCGCTCGCGTAGGCCGCATCGAACGGCACGGAGGCGAGTTTGCGTCCGAGTGCCTGGGCCTGGGCAATACCGACCGGGGTCAGCGCGGTCTCGGAATGCCCGCAGAAGAGCCCGGCAAGGTTGCCGTGGGTTTGCCCATGCCGAACGACGAAAATGCGTGCCATCTCGCAGCGAGTTTATTTGGTTGCGCGGTTAGCGTCTGTCGTTTCCCGCCCGGCGCCGATTAGCCAGCGCGCACATCCTCGCCGGGTTCCTCAAGGTGGTGGCGAGTCGCCGTGGCTGGCCATTCCGGCCGCTCAACCGCGGATTGCAGCCAGCGGAGATTCGCGCGCGTTACCTCTTCGTCGATGATCGCGAGGAGGCGGTCGGCTCTCGCCTCGGGCATCCCGGGAAAGAGTTCGCGGGCGAGCGCCCGGAGCCGATCGAGGTGGTTCTTCGATTCCTGCGCCCTCAGGAGGTGGAAGCGGACCATGGCTGGCTGCAGTTCGGAAGTATCCATCCATAACATTTGAACGTCCACTCGGTTGAGATTGGGTGACGAAAATGGAGGGTTGTGATCTGAAAAGTATCGTGAAGTGTCATCCATACGCGTACTTCTTCTTGGGCATGCCGGATGCTCCGGTTGTCGCGGAAGTGACTTCTTTCGCCGTCGCGGTCTTACTTATCGGCGCCGGAATTCGCTACAGAATGCTCATCTCTACGGTCCTCGGAGTGTTCAGCGCGTTCCTTGGGCTGGTCGTTGGCATCCTCCGCCACATTGACGATCCGACCCTCGCGGCGGTGGCGCTGATCGCCGTGGGGCTCGGGCTCCTCGCGGCGATCGTGGTCAAGGGAAGGTCCCGGCCATGGCGAGGAGTCGTGCCTGCGAAATCGATTTAGTTGGCGCGGGACGGCTGAGTCGTCGATCGAAGGTTCACGCGGCTTTCCGGTTTACAGACGTTTTACAGTGCGGCCGCAACCTTTGCCCACTACCGAGCGTTAATTCTAATGCGTGCAAGC
>JBBSKE010000108.1:0-9801 GCA_038256595.1 Tepidiformales bacterium
GAGCGAGCGGGCGCGACAGTCGCGTTCGCGGACGGTGCGCTCATCGTGACGGGCATCGAAGCCTCGCAAATCGGCAGCATCGCCGCCGCGAACGGGATCGCTGTCCACGAACTCGCGTCCCGCCGGGCGAGCCTCGAGGCCGCGTTCATGGAGCTCACCGAGTCGAGTCTGCAATACCGGCCGGACGCCAAAAAAGTCGCGGCGGTCGCGTAGGCCGTCCCCGATCGCCACAGAAGGAGGCTTGAACATGACCACCGCAACCCTGACATCGACGACACCGTCGGGAGTGACCGCATCTCCGCGGCCGGCAGGCTTTGGAAACACCCTGGCCGCCGAATGGAGTAAGCTCGCCGCCTTGCGTTCCACATCCCTCACACTCGGACTCGGCGTTGTTCTGCCGATCAGCACGACGGCGCTGGCCAGCCTCGCGATGGGTGCCACCGGCACCGAATGGCCCGCCGAATTCGACCCCACGCTGTTTTCGATGGTCGGGAACATCTTCGCGCTGATCATCTTCTCGGTATTCGGCGTGCTGGCGGTCAGTCGCGAGTACTCCAGTGGCGTCGTCCGGCTGACGCTGGTGGCGACTCCGAACCGTGGCAGGGTGCTTTTCGCCAAGCTCGCGCTCGTGAGCGTGACAATCCTGGTCCTGGGTTTGTTCACGACCGTTGCTATGTTCCTGGCCGGCCAGGCTATCCTCGGAGCGTACGGATTGCCCACGTCGAGCCTGGCTGACGGCGATGTCAGGTGGGTTGTACTCGGGCTCGGCGCAACGATGCCCTTCTTTCCCACCATGGGACTCGCGCTTGGAGTCCTGCTGCGGAGTACGGCCGGCGGTGTCACCGCGGTCCTCGCCGTTCTCTGGCTGCCACAGATCTTCGGCGAATTCATGCCGTTGTGGTGGCGGGAGCACGTCATCAGCCTGCTGCCGGGCAGCGCGCTCGACAGCATCACGCTCGGGCAACTGACCGATTCGCCTGATTACTCGAGCCCGGCATTGGGAGCGGTGATCGCGGCCATATGGCTGATGGCGATGGTCGCGGCGGCGTACGTCGCGTTCAGCCGGCGGGATGCCTAATCGCTGACCACCCCAGAAACCTCCCGGGCGCCGCCTCCGCGACCCATGACGCACACATTGGCTTCATGCACGAAGGGGTGGCGGTGGCCCTGGGTAGCACGCAGGACGACTGGTCGCCCGGCTTCAATCAAATCACGACCTCGATCGTCGAGACGACCTTCGGGCTCAACATCTACTTTGTGTTCGGCGTCATGCCGGAGCCGCGAGTACACGAACGGGACGATTCGACTCACGTTGCCGCGATGCCGGGCCGCGAACGCACCTGGCTCACGAAGTTGTGGCTCGTCGGTGTGATGAACAGGTTCCGTAGGGACTCCCTATCCGAGTGCCGCTCGATGCAGCTGAGCGAGTAGCGGCCGATTTGTCTCGGTTCAGTCAATGCAGAATCGGAGCTTGCTCGGGTCGTCACAAAGACAGGGCAACGGTTGCCCGCCTGGCTCGAAACGCTCCACCGACCGTGGACAGTCGAGGGCGCGAACCGCGTTGCCACGGCAGAATCAATCCTCGGTCATCTTCGCTGGCCCCTGGCTTGCCATCACTCTGCGGAGGGCCGGTAGAAGCTCGTCGTCGACCAGCTGTTTGCCGATGACGCCGAGAGCACCGAACTGAAGAGCGGTCTCTCGCGCAACCCTATCGTCGTGCATCGTCAGGATGATGATGGCGATTTCTGGGTGCAACGTGGCTATCCTCTGACCTGCCGTGAGCCCGTCCATCACCGGCATGCGGACGTCCATTATGACGATTTCGGGCCTGAGTACGCCGGCGAGTTCGATGGCCTGGAGTCCGTTCGCCGCCTCGCCCACAACTTCGATGCCCGGCTCTGCGCGGAGGCTGATCTTCAGTCCCCGGCGGCTCGCCCGGTCATCGTCCACAATCAGGACTCGCACTGTTCTCATGCCTATTATTCTGGGGCAAATGCTGTGTCCGCTTATCAGGCGGCGGCACGAGACTTCACCCATACCAGTGCCCATCCCGGCCTCCTACTTTCGGATGATGCCGGGGAAGCAGTCCGGTGGTAGGCTCCCCGAAATGGCGAACGGATGACAAATATGCCAATACGAATCCTTATCGTTGACGATCATTCCGTCGTCAGGCAGGGCCTGCGAATGTTCCTGCGCACCGACCGTGAACTCGAGATCGTTGGTGAAGCCATCGACGGGTCACAGGCGCTGGAAAAGGTGGAAGCGCTGAGGCCCGATGTCGTCCTGATGGACCTGCTCATGCCGGTCATGGACGGGATCGAGGCCACTGAGCGCATTCGCAAATCGTTTCCGGAGACGGAGGTCATCGCCCTGACAAGCGTGCTGGAAGACCGGTCCGTGGTCCGAGCGGTACGGGCGGGCGCAATTGGATACTTACTGAAGGACACTGAGGCAGATGACCTCTGCCGAGCGATCAAAGCTGCCGCGGCCGGCTAAGTTCAACTGGCGCCGGAAGCCGCAATACGGATGATGCGCGAAATCCACAGCCCCACGAACGTAGAGCCGCTCACCGAACGTGAGACTGAAGTACTCAAGTTGCTGGCGAAGGGCGACAGCAATAAAGAGATAGGCACCGCTCTCAGAATCGAGGAGTCAACCGTCAAGACTCACGTCAGCAGCATCCTGGGAAAGTTGCAGGTACACAGCCGTACCCAGGCAGCCCTGCACGCTGCCAAAATAGGCCTCACTTCCTTTAGTGATCGCTAGTGGCACTTCGCCAGCGATCTGCGATATCCGGAGGGCATGATGTCAGAAGCCAAATCTCCAACTCGCCAGGGCACCCTCGATAGCGGCCGTCTACGGGAGCACTCTGAAGACTGGCATTCCACCCTCATCAACTCAATTGACGCCATTCTCTGGGAAAAGCACGGGAACTTCAGCAGCTTCACGTTCGTAAGTGAGCAGGCCGAACGAATTCTGGGCTACCCCGTTGAGGAGTGGCTGAATCAGCCGGGTTTCTGGGCCAATCACATCCACCCAGATGACCGCGAGTGGTGCGTGAGCTTCTGCGCCCAGGAAACCGAAGGTAACCGGGATCATGACGTCGAATACCGAATGCTGGCTGCAGACGGCCGTGTGGTGTGGCTCCACGACAGAGTTACCGTCGCGCCTGGAGAAGGCGAAACACGCTTGCTACGCGGAATCACGGTCGACATTTCGGCGAGGAAGGAAGCATCTCTCCGCCTTGCTCAACAGGAGGAGCAGTACCGGAACATTTTCGAAGTAACAACCGATGGACTGATTATTACTGACGCATCTACGGGAAAGGTTCTCGAGATGAATCCATCGTTCAGGCAGATGTTCAGGACCGGGAACGACCACCCCGAGCCTTCGTCGCCGGGGGATCCCCTTTGCAGGGGCGACCAGAGAGACACCAGTTTTAGAATCGCCACGGCGTTCGCAAGCGGTCGAGCCGTCCATACGCGAGCGGATGGGTCCACGTTTGATGCTGAGGTTCTGTGCCGCGAGTTCAGCTACGATGGGCGCCCTGCGACCTTTAGCATCATCCGCGACATCACGGAGCAGGTGCGGATGGAACAGACCCTGGAGGGCCGCGTTCTTCAGCGGACACAGGAATTCGAGAGTTTGCTCGGTGTAGCGAGAGCTGTCGCATCAACGTTGGATCTTCGGCAAGTGGTCCGCCTCGTGCTGGAAGAACTGAAAGTAGTCGTGGACTACAGCGCAGCGTCGCTCATCCTCATCGAGGATGATGAGCTCATCGTTCACGACCTCGTCGTGGACGATAGGTACGCCGGGAAGGCCGTGCCAAGAACGGGGGTGCGCTTCAACGTCGAAGAGCTCAAAAATTGCGTGCACCCTGGTGGCTCGCTGGCCTCCACGCTCGACTATCCCTGTGTCCAGGTGGCAGCGAGCCGGCAGTTCTGGGAACAGATGAACCTCGCTCGGCCGGTGTTGATCGACGATGTCCTGAAAAGCGAAGACGAAATTGCGGTGGAGTACCGGGAAACGATGGGAAGCCTGTTGCACACCCAGGCCTTCGAGTTCATCCGCACGTGGATGGCGGTGCCGCTCATCGTTAAGGGCAAGACGATCGGGTACATCGGAATTGCCAGTGATAGGACGAACTACTTCTCTGCAAAACACATTCGACTCGCTAAGGGCTTTGCTGACCATGCATCCACGGCGATCGAGAACGCGCGACTGTATGAACGGGCGCAGGGGCTGGCAGCGGCCGAAGAGCGGGAGCGTCTTGCGCGCGACCTTCACGATTCCGTCGCGCAGGCCATGTATGGCATCGCCCTGGGAGCACGAACCGCTCGCAAGTATCTCACTGAAGAGCACGAGGCGTTCGAGCCGATCGAATACGTTGTTTCCCTGGCGGCAGCCGGTCTGGCGGAAATGCGTGCCCTGATTTTCGATCTTCATCCCGGAGCGATTGCTGACGAAGGCCTCGTAAGGGCTATCCGACGGCAAGTGACTGCAGTCGAAGCTCGGCACGGCCTGCAGGTGGAATGGGCGGAGATGGACGAGCCCGATGTAGACCTCAAGGTGAAAGAGGCCGCGTATAGCGTCATCAGGGAAGCGCTACACAATGTCGTAAAACATGCGCAGGCGGAACGCGTGCGGCTGCTGGTCATACCAGGTCCGTCATCGCTCTCTTTCGAGGTGACAGACGACGGTATTGGCTTTGACACGAGCGCAGCCGCTCCCGGGCACCTGGGGATGCGATCAATGCGCGAGCGCATCGAACAACTCGGCGGTAATATTGACATCTCCAGTGCGCCCGGACGGGGTAGCACCGTCGCCGGAAAGATTCCGTCGCGATTGTAATTGGGACGTGCGAGTAGCCGGTTAGCCCGTTCTGGCAGTCCAACGCACTGTCTATCACTTCATGTCGCCTCTAGACCGAAGTAGTTGCACGCGAAACGCCATGCGTCGTGCTGCGCGTCGCGGCCGCGATGGCTGTGCTCCGAGGACAGAAAGAGTCCTGGTTCTCGAGCAATGGAACCACTTTGTCGGTGTACATAGCCGCATCTCATCTCCTCCTAAAGGATGACCTTCATGCCATCCACCAGCACGTCTATACATCTCTTCTAACGGCCGATTCAAGCGTTACGCCTTCCGATCATACTTGCGACGTGGCCTTTACCACTGGCCAGACAGCGGAGTGACCGACTAGCTGCGAAACACCAGGTCGTAGGAGAGGAATATGGGCATGTTGCGCTGGGCGTCCTGGCAGCCCGGCGTTCGGATAGCGTTTGACCCTCCCCGGGGGGCGGCGAGAGCCGGCAGACCGGAACACGGGTAACAGGAACAAATTAAGGAGGTCCCAAAGTGTGCTCCATTTGCGATGGCAGATTTCTCCGAAGTTCGCTCAACCCAGCTATTACGAACCTCATGAGCATTGGCATACGCCGACAGCTCGCGAACATCATGCGAGTAACAAGTGAGTACGCCGACGCTGGCCAGGACAGCCAGGCGAATCAATGGGCGACGCGCCTCGCCGCTCACTGGCATCGATGGTCGTTCTCTGCAACCAGCGCGCTGACATCGGAACTGGTTGCAGAAGGGACCTGGGCCATCGGCGAAGAACCGGACCTGTCGACGTGCGCGACAATCCTTACCCGCGCCAGGGGTTCAACCCCGTTCAGCGCGGACCAGTTCCTGGACGCGCACCGGCAGGCGGAGACCGAGCTCCTATTCTGGGTAGCGCTTGCGGCGGGGGCAGACCACCGGTCCCAGGAGGCTTTCACCAGGGCCCTGAGTGCCCATCAGAAAGCCGCGAACGAATTGAAGTGCCGCTCCCAACTGTCAATTGCCGCTTCGCCTGACCAGGGTGATTACGTTCGACCCCACGGTAGTGTCCGAGCCACGACCAGTTGAGCACGCCCCGCATGAGCGACATCTCATGCTCAAGCTGCCAAGTCCAGGCACTGCCGTGCCGCGATGTAACCCGAAAGGACCGGTCCAATGAACACATCCCAGGTGGGGTCAGATTACGCTCAACCGCTGAAGAACCAGCACCTCAATCATGTTGCGAGCGCCCCGGTTGGCGCGGAGGAAGCGGGAGTCCACGTGACCGTAGCCATCCCGGACCACATTGCCGCTGGAGTCCCCTTTCTCCTCACGTACCGGCTCGAGTCATTGGATCACGGCGAGCCGCTCACAGACATCGCGATCAGCCACGAGATGTACTTGCACCTGGTCGTCGTCCGCAGCGACCTCTCAACGTTTGCGCACCTTCATCCGGCGGCAGGAGAACCGGGAGAATTCAGCGTCGAGATGAGCTTCCCCCTGGCAGGCACCTACCACGCCTTCACTGAATTTGAGCGCGAGGGCGGACAGAAAGTGCTTCTTGAGCACGAGTTCTCAGTCGAGGGCCGCGCCGTTGAGATACAACGTCTCGAGCCTTCGAATGGGTCCCGCACCGCATGCGGCTACGTCGTGTCGCTGGAAACTTCGATTCCGCCACAGGTTGGCCGGCCTGTTTCGCTCGTCATGGACGTCCGCAAGGAGTCCACTGGCGACGCAGCCTCCGACCTCAAACCATACCTGGGAGCGGCGGCCCACCTCATCATTGTGCGGTACGGATCACTGCATTTCAGCCACAGCCATGGGGAGCCGCAGCGCTCAACGGAGGGTCGCACCGGCTTGCTTGGGCCGCGCATCGGCTTCGAACACGTATTCCAGCTGCCGGGCACATACCGGCTCTGGGCGCAGTTCAACGGTGGCGACGGCGTCACGCGGACCGTGAGCTGGACACTCCGTGTCGATGAAGCGACGGCGCGTGAGGCCCTCCCCGATCCACATGTGCACCATCAGCACGCTCTGACCTGAGGCCGGTCATTCGCCCAGCCGGGACCGCAAAGCACAGCGGCGGCCGGCGGCGCAATTTCTCTTCGCGCCAGGCACCTGGCAGCTACAGCACTCATCTCAGGGCCGACAAGCGTTGCGGTTGCGCGCCCGAGGGATCAAACCGCGCCCGCGCGTGGCAGGCGCACTGTAACCGCCATGCCTTTGGAACGTCCCCGTTTTCGAAGCGCCGGAGCAGTCAAGCTCCGAGCCCAATCAAGGAGAAAACAACGTGGCTACAGCAAGCGCGCGAGGGCCGATCGCCGGTCCGCGCATCACAGCCCAGACATTCGATGACCGCAGGTGGTGGGCACTCCTGGTGCTCTGCGCGGCGCAGTTCATCGTCATCGTCGACACGTCAATCATCGCCATCGCCCTCCCGGCAATCCAGGGAGACCTCAACATCTCCTCCAGCAATCTGCAGTGGGTGTTCAACGCCTACGTCGTCGCCCTCGGCGGGTTACTGCTACTCGGCGGCAAGCTGGCGGATATGTTCGGACAACGCCGGATCTTCATGACAGGTTTCGCCATTCTGACCGCCTCGTCCCTGGCTGCCGGGCTGGCGCAGTCGGGCGAAGTGCTCTTCGCTGCTCGCGGAGTCATGGGCGTTGGAGCGGCTCTGATTGCCCCGTCGGCGCTTTCGATCCTCTTCGGCACGTTCGGCTCCCGGCCCAGGGAACTGGGCAGGGCGCTCGCATTTTTCGGCGCGGCAGCACCGGCCGGCGGCACTGCGGGCGTGTTCCTCGGCGGCGCCATCACGGAGTGGTTGGACTGGCGCTGGACCTTCCTGATGAACATTCCGATCGGCCTGCTTGTGCTCGCCGTCGCCGCAGCAGTCCTTCCGGCCGGGGTGCGGCGCCAGGGACGGATCGACATTCTCGGCGCACTGGTAGTGACCGCGGCCATGGTCATCGGCATCTATGGCGTTGTGACCGCACCCGACGAGGGATGGTCGTCGATTCGGACTATCTCTCTGCTCGGTTCGGCGGTCGGTCTACTCATTTCCTTCGTCGTCATCGAGGCCGTCCAGAAGGAACCGCTCCTACGGCTTGGCATCTTTCGCGCCACGAACCTCTCGGCAGGCAACATCGCGATGGCGTTGCTCGGCGCCGCGTGGATTCCGCTCTGGTTCTTCTTGAACCTCTACCTTCAGCAGGTGCTCGGCTTCCGCGCGTTCGAAAGCGGCCTGGCGCTCCTCCCAATGACCGGCGCCATCATGATTCTCATGGTCGCTGCGACCGGACGGCTCACCGCCATCTTCGGCATCAAGACCAACATTGCCGCCGGCATGGCCTTCCTGGTGGCAGCGCTCCTATTGCTGGCCCAGGCTCCGACCGACGGGGAGTTCTTGCTGCACGTGCTGCCTGCCTCGTTGCTCGCGGCCGTCGGTATGTCCCTGGCCTTCATCCCCGCGATGATTGCCTCGACGGCAAGCGCTCCCGCCGAGGACTCCGGCCTGGCCTCCGGACTCGTGAACACCACGTACCAGGTCGGTTCGGCTCTTGGCCTGGCAGCGATGACGGCCGTGGCTCACTCCTACACGAACGGAACATCGTTGTCGGACCTCAACGATGGATTCCATGCAGCGTTCTACGGTGCAGCCATCGTCGCCGTGATCGGCGCACTTGCGGCCGTAGTATTCGTTCGTTCTTCCCGACCTCCGCAATAGGAGGAAGAGCGATAGACCCATCGACTCCTTGTGTACGACCCCCAGGTGCCTGCACCTGGGGGTCGTACATGGTCGTACATAGGGATGGTGCCAGATGAACAACGGGTGGGAAGGACATTAACCACTACGCCGAGGGCATGCACACGCTCCTGACGGTCGCGTAAACCCAGCGATTCGCGCTCCGAAGGGGGGAATTCGACCGCCATTAGCAGGTGCAATCGGTGCAGTGTCCCTGGGCGCACATGCCGCAGGCATCTTCGAGTTGCTGGCGGAGTGCCTGCCGGGCGCGGTGGCGGCGAACCTTGAGGTTGTTCGTGGTGATACCCAACCGGCCAGCGACCGCTTCAGGAGTCTCCCCGCCGAGGTCCATGGCTTCGATGAGTTCGGCGTACTCTGGCTTCATCGACGGCAGAAGAGCCTTGAAGCAGGCGCAGATAGTTCGTTCCTCTTCTTCGCTCATGTCCGGCAAGTCCGGCAGCTCGTCCGTCTGATGAATGTGGCGCCTCGCGACATCCCGCTTCCGATACTCATCAATGACGGCGTTTCGCAAAATTCGGAAGAACCAGGGAACGAGGCGCTCTTCGTCCCGCAGGTCCGGCGCGGCCTTCAGCGCTCGCAGCAGGCTGTCGTGGACGATGTCTTCGGCGAGTTCCGCGTCGTTGACTCGCCGGCGAACGTAATCGACGAAGCGCTGCCGGCTTTCGAAAAGCTGTTCTGCCGTCTGCGGGTCCATGATTGACGCGGTCACGTGTGCTCCGGTGCCTCGATGGGCGCAAATCTCATCCTACAGGATGATAATTCGGCGCATCGGAGCGCTTCGTCCAGAACCCCAGTGCTCCAACGGATTGGAAGCCCTCAAGCTGATACAGGCTGACCGCGGGAACGTTCCTCGAATCGACCCCGAGAGCCGTCGACGTCGCTCCCATCGCCTGGAGTTCGGCAATCGCCACCCGGAGCATCGCCCGGCCGAGGCCCGATCCTCGTGCCACCGGGCTTACTGTGAGGTTGGAGATCCATGCATACGGTCCGCCACCGGGATTCGTGGCCGCCGCTGAGTTTCGCAAATGAACGGTTGCGGCGATTTCACCCGAGGCAAGCCGGGACACGAGAAACGGGCTCCTTGGGATCGCGAGTTCTTCTGCGAGCGTTTTCGCGGAGATTGGCGAGAAGTCGGGACTGCCCGCATACGCCTCGTTCAACGCGCGGCGCACCTCTTCGACCTGGTCTAGCCCCGCAATCTCGATCGTCGGAGTGCGAAC
>JBBSKE010000109.1:0-9772 GCA_038256595.1 Tepidiformales bacterium
CGCCTGATGCCCGTCTCGCTGGAGATGGAAGTGCCCCTCAAGGTCGACCTCAAACGCGGCCGAAACTGGGGCGCGATGAGTTGATTCGAGCCCGGGATGCGCGGGCAGGCGAAAAGCGTAGAATCCGCACAGGCGGGATTCCGTTCCCGCAGCCCTAATATTTAGCACCCCGGAGGACGTGGGAATGTCGGATACCAAAGAGATCGGCCTGCCCGTCAACGAGAAATACGCACCACCCCCGGCGATCCAGGCTGGAGCGCACATCAATTCCCGCGCCGAGTACGACCGCCTCTATCGCGAGAGCGTCGAGGACCGCGAAGGGTTCTGGAAGAAGCAGGCGGAGGCGAACATCGAGTGGATGTCGCCCTTCACGACGGTTGTCGAAGACGACTTCACGACCGGCAAAATCGCCTGGTTCATCGGCGGCAAACTGAACGTGACCGCCAACTGCCTCGACCGGCACCTCGCGACTCGCGGCGACCAGGCAGCGTTCCTCTGGGAGGGCGACACTCCCGCCGACAATCGCACCGTCTCGTACCGCGAGGCCTACGACGAAGTCTGCCGCCTCGCCAACGTCCTCAAGGACCGGGGCATCAAGAAAGGCGACCGCGTCGCCATCTACATGGGCATGGTGCCGGAGCTCCCGATCGCGATGCTCGCCTGCGCGCGAATCGGCGCCGTCCACTCGGTCATTTTCGGCGGATTCAGCCCGCGTTCCATCTCCGACCGCGTCGAAGACTCCACCTGCCGAGCGATTATCACCCAGGACGAAGGGCGTCGCGGCGGCCGGCCAGTCGGGCTCAAGACAAACGTCGACGAAGCCCTCAAGACGGCCGGCACGGAGACCGTCGAGTTCACGATCGTCTACAAGCGCTCGGAGAACCCGGTTCCGATGACCGAGGGGCGCGACTTCTGGTGGCACGATGTCGTCCCGGCGGCCTCACCCGACTGCCCGCCAGAGCCAATGGATTCGGAAGACCCGCTCTTCATCCTCTACACCTCCGGCTCCACCGGGAAGCCGAAGGGCGTGCTCCACACCCAGGCCGGCTACCTGCTCCACACGATGCTCAGCCATCGGCTCGTCTTCGACATCCAGGAAGGCGACATTTTCTGCTGCGCCGCGGACGTCGGCTGGATTACCGGGCACAGCTACATCGTCTATGCGCCACTCGCCAACGGGACCACGAGCGTCCTCTTCGAATCCATCCCGACCTACCCCGATGCGGGGCGCTACTGGGACATGGTGGACCGTCTCGGTATCACAAAGTTCTATACCGCGCCGACCGCCATCCGGGCCATCGCCCGCGAAGGCGATGAGTTCGTCAAGAAGTACAGCCGCAAGAGCCTCAAGATCCTCGGCAGCGTCGGCGAGCCGATTAACCCCGAAGCCTGGCGCTGGTACTACAACGTCGTCGGCGAAGGGCGCTGCGCCGTGGTCGATACCTACTGGCAGACCGAGACCGGCGGGCACATGATTACCGGCCTCCCGGGCGCCATCGACATGAAGCCGGGGTCGGGGTCGCTGCCATTTTTTGGTGTCGAGCCGATCGTGGTCGACGAAGCCGGCGCCGTGATCGAAGGGAACGACGTGAGTGGGCGTCTCTGCGTGGCGCGCTCCTGGCCGGGCATGATGCGAACGCTCTACGGCGACCATGAACGCTTCATCCAGACCTACCTGACCACCTACCCGGGCTACTACTTCACCGGCGACGGCTGCCACCGCGACGGCGACGGCTACTACTGGATCACGGGGCGCGTCGACGACGTGGTGAATGTCGCCGGCCACCGCCTCGGCACGGCCGAGATCGAGGGCTCGCTGGTGAACCATCCCTCGGTTGCGGAAGCGGCAGTGGTTGGCTTCCCGCACGACGTGAAGGGCACAGGCATATACGCGTTCGTGATGCTGAACTCGGACGCCAGCGGCTCTCCCGACCTCGCAAAGCAGATGCGCGACCAGGTTCGCAAGGACATCAGCCCCATCGCCACGCCCGACAAGATCCAGTTCGTCGAGGGCCTGCCGAAGACGCGCTCCGGCAAGATCATGCGGCGCATCCTCCGCAAGGTGGCCGAGGGCGAACCCGGCAACGTCGGAGACGTGACAACGCTCGCGGACCCGGCAGTCGTCGAGGACATCATCAACGGGGCGGAACGGGCACTCTAAGGGCTCGCACCGTCAACGCATTGAGGCCACTCTCCCCGTCCAGTGATGGTGCCGGAGAGTGGCCCTTTTTCGTGCAAAACCTGTGGTGGGCGGCCCAGGCAGCCAGCACGACTCGCAAAAAGGGGAGCGTCTGTCCGCGTATGACACGGCCGCATCTGATTGCAGAGTGTGATGTGATGGAAGCACCGCGAAGGCGCGATTAGCCGCCGATGTGGGACATTTCGACGCGCGCCAGGGGAATTGTGTCTTCGGTACGAATTTCGCTGTAACGGTCGTTGCGGACAGACCAGACGCGTCCCAGCAGGTCCGAGATCTCCTCGTCCGTCGCGCCATTGCGCAGCGGCGTCCGGAAATCCGTGCCCTTCGACCCGAACAGGCAGGTGAACAGTTCGCCCTCCGGAGAGAGCCTCGCCCGCGTGCAATCGCCACAGAAGGGCTGGCTAATCGAGGAGATGATGCCGATCTCGCCCTGCCCGTCCAGGTAGCGCCAGCGCTTCGCCACTTCGCCCGTGTAGTTCGGGGACGCGGGTTCGATGGGGTAGACGGCGTTGATTCGCGCGGCAATTTCGGCGGCGGTCACCACATGGTCGAGTTTCCAGCCGTTCGTCGTCCCGACATCCATGAATTCGATGAAGCGAAGAATATGCCCGGTCCCGCGGAAGTAGCGGGCCAGTTCGACAACGCCGTCGTCGTTCACACCACGCTTGATGACCGCGTTGACCTTAATCGGCTGCAGACCAGCCGCAGCGGCCGCTTCGATACCGTCGAGCACGACGCCAACGCCGACACCAGCGTCGTTCATCGCCTTGAAGGTGTCATCGTTGAGCGAGTCGAGGCTCACCGTGATGCGCTGGAGGCCCGCCGCCTTGAGGCGCGACGCCTGCCGCCGAAGGAGCGAGCCGTTCGTCGTCAGCGTCAGGTCCTTGAGACCCGGGAGCGGCGCGAGCATGCCAATAAGTTCGTCGAGGTTCTTTCGCACCAGCGGCTCGCCACCGGTGATGCGCAGCTTTTCAACGCCGTGGTCGATGAAGATGCGCGCCAGCCGCGTAATTTCTTCGTAGCTGAGGAGCGCATCACGCTCGAGGAACTGGAAGCCAGGACCGAAGACTTCGCGCGGCATGCAGTACGTGCAGCGAAAGTTGCACCGGTCGGTGACGGAGATGCGAAGGTCGCGAAGCGGCCGGCCCAGGGTGTCGAGCGTGTTCATACCACCATCATACCCGAACGGGGCGGGCGATCAGTAAACGCCAGTGCGCGCGGGCTCGCTCTGGATCTGCTCCTGCCACTGCTTTTCGCGGGCGTCGTACTTTTCGAGCCGATCGACCAGCAACGCGCGCATCGAGGCCATTTTTTCCATCTTGGTATCGATCAGCGCGAGTTGCTGGAGGGTGAGCGCCCGCGCTTTGCGGTTCTTCTCGAGTTTCTCGGCGGCATCGGCGTCGGTTCGCCAGCCGGTCTTAATCTGCTCGCGCTCGTCATCGGCTTCGAGCATGTCCTTAATTTCGGCCAGCGAGAAGCCGAGCAGCTCCTTGAGCTCCTTGATTCGCTCCAGGCGCTCCATATCGTGACCAGAATAGAGGCGAAAGCCCCCGTCCATGCGATCTGGAGGTTTCAGTAAGCCCTTCTCCTCGTAATATCGCAGGGTGCGCTGGGTGAGCTGCGCCTTGTCGGCGGCCTCACCGATCTGGAGATATGCGTCGGTCCGGTTTGGGCTATCCATCTTGTCGCGTACTATATCACGTTAACGCGAACGTCAAAGATAATTTTCTGTTCACACATAAGGGCTCGCCGCCGTGAAATCTGTGTGCGGGTCGTGCACTTCCCACATAACCAGATTGCGCCCGACCACGGGCGGGCGGTAGCCTCCGTAAGCGCGGTGGACGAAGCGCTATTCGTCTCATCCGCCGACCTACCAGCCCCAACGAAACAACGAGCGAACTTTGCCAGGCACTGGCGGAGAGGAATTCCTGCGCGCATGACAGAACCGCAACTTTTCGATGCCTCCAGCCTCGCGCGCACCTGGACATCTGTGCTTGGGCAGCTCGAAGTGGAACTCAACGGACCGGTATTCGAGACGTGGGTGCGCGGCACCCGCCTCGTTTCGTACGACGAATCGAACGACGTTGCCACCGTCGAAGCGGCCAATTCCTTCGCCTGCACGAACCTCCAGGAGCGATTCCCGCTGGTCGTGCTGCGGGCGCTGCAGGCCCGGATGGCAAGCGTCCGCGATGTGCAATTCATCGAACCGCTCGCCCGGCGCTCGGGGCTCGAACGGCCTGTGGCACGGCCAAATCCCATCCCAGAACCGATGGGGCGGCTCGTCGGCTCCGTCAATTGCGGCTTCACGCTCGATCGCTACATCGACGCGAACGAAAACAAGCTGGCACGCTCCAGCTGCCTCGCGTTGCTGTCTTCGACATCGCAGCGGGTCAGCCCGGTGGTCGTCTATGGCCCTCCCGGGCACGGGAAGTCCCACCTCATCCACGCGCTTGGCAACGAAGCGATGCGCCGCGGCCGCAGCGTCGCCTGCCTCAGCTCGGAGCAGTTCGCCAACCACTTCATCACCGCGATGAAGGCCGACAACATCGAGGAATTCCACCACTCCATGCGTTCGGTGGACCTCTTTATTCTCGACGATTTGCAATATCTCACGGGCAAGAAGGCGACCGCGAACGAGCTCGTTCACACGATGGACGCGATCACCACCGCCGGCGGTTCGGTCGTCATCGCCAGCGAATGCAGCCCGAAAGAGCTCACGCTGCCGGCGCGGCTCATCTCGCGGCTGGCCGCCGGGCTCGTCACGCGCATCGGTTACCTCGACCGGGACGCTCGCCGGCGCTTCATCGCGCAGGTCACGGGCACCTTCGGCATAGAGCTGCCGGGCTGGGCGTGCGAGCGAATTGCCAGCATCGAGGGGCTCTCCGTTCGAACACTGCAGGGCGCGGTCAACACGGCCATGCACCTCGAGCGAAACGGCCTGCTCGACCTCGCCAGCCTCGACGCGCAGCTCGCAGAAACCATTATGAGTTCGGCGCTCCCAGCGGAACGAACCGCGCGCGACATCATCGACGACATCGCCCGGCACTTCGCCACTTCCTTTGAGGACATTGTCAGCCGATCGCGGCATCGCCAGGCGACCAGCGCCCGCGCTGTTATCGCCTTCGTCCTCACCCAGCGGGGCGTCTCGCAGGGGGCGATTGCCGAGATGCTGGGCAAGCGCGAGCGCACGACAGTCCGCGATATGCTCGTTCGTGGTGAGCGGCTGCTGAGCGAGGACGAATCCCTTCGCCGGCGCTACGACTTCGTCGCCTGACGACGGCGGTTAGAGCTGGCGCTGCACGGCAATCGCCGCCGGAATGCCGTTCGCTCCGAAGCCCGCAATCACACCCCGGCAGGCCGCCGAGAGCGGCGACGCCGAGAAGCCATCCCAGCGCTCGGCTCGCACCTCGACCGCTCGCAACGAGTGCTCGCGAATAGCAGCGGCGACGATCTCCTGGTCCTCGCTCGAAAGGTCGCCAGTCATGATCACCACTGGATCGTTGCCATTCGAGGCCAGCAAGCCCGCAAGCTGCTCCGAAGATTCATAGTGGACGACATTTATGTCGCCCGAATCGAGCGCGAAATCCGGCGTTCCGGCGGGCAGGTAGACGGTGAAGGCCATTAGAGGCTCCCTGCCGCGAACGACGGTTCGCGCGCCGACACACCCGTCGCGTAGAGCGCATCCTGTTCCTCTTGCGAGAGCCCAAGCATGCCCCCGAAGACCTCGTCGTTGCTTTCCGCGAACGTGGGCGCGGCCTTGCGGAACTTCGCTGGCGTGCGTTCGAGCCGCCACGGCCAACCCGGGTACGGGAATGTCCCGGCCACCGGGTGGCGCGCGGGAACGAAGAAGCCGCGGTCGTTGAGGTGGTTGTCCGTGACGATTTCCCAGTTCTGCATGACGGGAGCGGCGGCGATTCCGGCCGCCTGCAGGTCGTTCGCGGACGAGTCGTGGTCGCGCTCGATGGCCCAGGCGCGGAGGGCAGCCCAGGTGTCCGCCGGCGACAATGCGCCAATCCCGAGCACATCCTGGAGGCGAGAGAGCTCTCTCGCGTCCCGAATGGTCACGGCCAGCCAGCAGTCGCGGCCGGCGCAGGCAACCACGCCCTCCAGCAGGTTGCCCCAGGCGTCGTTCGCCCGCGGCTCCGCGACTTCGCCGGTGACCGTGTAGTCCAGGAGTTGCTGCGAAAAGAACGGCGTGACCGCTTCGAGCAACGACATATCGATCCACTGGCCAAGCCCGGTGCGGCGCCGATGGTGGAGTGCGGCAAGGATAGCGACGGCCCCGTGATTGCCCGTGACCGGGTCGGCGTAGAAGCTGCCGGTGCCAAAATACTCGCCGGGTCCGTAGCCGAGCAGCGAAGAGAGGCCGCTGGTCGTCTCGATGTTGCTGCCATAGGCAGAATAGTTGCGCTCGGAGCCGGTCGCGCCAAACCCGGACATCGAACACATGACCAGCGCAGGGTTCGCCGCGCTGAGCGTGTCGTAGCCGAGGCCGAGATTGCCCATGACGCGCGCCGCATTGTTCTCGATGACCACGTCGCTCATGGCCACCAGGCGGAGGAAGAGCGCCTTGCCCTCCGCCGTCGAGAGGTTGAGGCAGACGTCGCGCTTGTTGCGATTGAGCTTGTTGAAGTAGCCACTGCGGTTGTAGTGGTCCGGCCAGAGGTCTTCCGGGATGGACATCAGGGAGCGAGTGGCCGGCTTCGTTGCGAGTTCGATCTTGAGGACGTCGGCGCCAAGATCGGCAAGTTGGCGTCCAGCGGCAGGCCCGGCCCAGTTCGCCGTGACCTCGAGCACGCGCAGGCCCGTCAGTGGCGGCTGACCGGGCTCGACGGCCTCGTTCCGGCGCACAGTTTTCGCATTCGCCCAGGCAAACCCGGCCGCCACGACTTCACCCTGGTGCTCCCCGAGAGCTGGCGCGGGGCGAACGACCGCACACGGGGTTTCGCTGAGCAAATACGGAAAGCCCGGCGCCTGGACCGCTCGCCCGGCCACCGGCATTTCAATAAACCAATCGCGCGAGGCGAGCTGCGAGTTCTCGGCGACGTCCTTCATCGTGTTTACCGGGCTGGCGGCGACGCGCAGCTCCTGGCAGGCGTGATAGACCTCCTGCTTTGTCCGGGTGGAGGTCCACTCGGCGAACGCGGGGAGCACGTCCGTCGCGAACCTCGCCTGCCAGTTCAGGGGCGCCAGCAACTCTTCGTCCTCGAGCAGGTCGAATCGCTCCATGAGGATGAACAGGTTCGGGTAGGGCACGAGATTGAAAATGTAGACGTAGCCATCGGAGCAGGGGGCGTAGACGCTGCCCGTGCGCGACTGGATTTTGCCCTGGTGGGTCCACGACGTGGTCAGCCAGGCATGGTCGCTGAGGGTCGCCTCCTGGTGCGACATCTCGATGCGCTGGCCCTCGCCCGTCTTGCGTGCGTGCTCCATGGCGGCGAGGGCCGCACTTGCGGCATGCAGGCCCGAGTGGAACTCCGCCTGGTAGCCTGGGAGCGGGAGCGGTTCGCGGGCGGGGTCGCCGGCGATGTAGTGGAAGCCGCTGGTCGCCCACTCGGTCAGGGGACTCGCCGACCAATCAGCGCGCGGCCCCGAACGGCCATAGGGCGAGAACGAGACGATGACCGACGAGGGATTCGCCGCCGAAATCGCCAGTTCGAACTGGTCGGCGGCATTGCCACGGAGACTGTGGAGCACGATGTCCGCGTGCCGCGCGAGTTCGAGCAACGCAGCGTCTCCTGGTTCGGCCACTATTCCGAACTTGTTCAGGTTCAGCCAGGCGAAGAACGCGCTCGTCCCATCCACGAGCGGTGACTCGCCGCGCATTGGGTCGCCCGCCGGGGGCTCGACCTTTATGACCTGGGCGCCGAGGTCGGCGAGGAGTTTGCCGGTGTACGGCCCCGACACGCCGGTCGCGAATTCGAGCACCACGACATCATCCAGGGCACCGGGCATGGGCGAACCTCATCTGGTCTTGCTGCTAGCCTAGCCCGCGCGCGTCCTAGCGCAAACGGCGGTGTCATGCGAGTGTTCTCACTGGCGCCGCTCGATGCGACGGGCAGCCCACGGAGGCAAGGAAATGGCAGAAACGAATTCATGGTTTGGGCCGTCGGAACGCGCCCTCGAATTCGGCGCACAGTATGCGTTGGTCCTCGGGCAGTGGGGTGCGCTCTTTAACGCCGCCAGCGCGCTCGTTGAGGCGAACGTGGCGCTGGGGCAGCTGGCGGTCGACTCTTCAAACGAGTTCGAAAGCTGGGTGAAGCAAACTGCGGCCGGCCCGTGGAACTGGATGAGTCCGGATTCGCTCCAGAAGTTCATGTCCCAGTTCAACCCGGGGAAGCCCGCCGGCTAGTGGTGGTGGGCAGACGGCCCGAGGTATTTCTCTTCCCGGGCGCGCATCTCGGCCTCTTCCTCGGGGCTGTTCACGTGGTCGTACCCGCAGAGATGAAGGATGCCATGGACCAGAAGGTGCGCGAGTTCGTCCGTGAGCGGATGGCCGATATCCCGGGCCTGGCGCATCGCCGTGGGCAGCGAGATTGCGATATCGCCGAGGTAGGGCGGCATCTCCCCGCCTTCGACGAATTCGTCGGACTCATCCGGAAATGAGAGCACGTCCGTTGGCTCATCGTTGCCGAGGAACTGGAGGTTCAGGCGGCGAACCTCCTCGTCGGTAGTGATGAGCACGGTGACCTCGGTCTCATCGACGAGTGCCTCGCCGGCCATCACCTCTTCGGCGAGCTTGACGAACTGGGCAACATCGACCGGAGCGTCATCGGCGATGACCTCGATTGTGACCTGGTAGGGCATCGGAAACTCCAGTTATTGGCGCGCGAAAATGTCCGCAGCGTCCCGAGCCGCCGAAATCAGCGGGCTGGGGATCACGCCGAACACGATCACGCCGAGTGTCGCGAAGCCGAGGGCAATGGAAATTGGGGTTGCGGTACGGACCGGCGTCGTTTCCTTCGGCTCGCCGAGGAACATGTGCCGGACGACGCCCATGTAGTAGAACGCCGAAATCATCGTGTTGAGGACGCCGATGACCACCAGCCAGCCGAGGTCGGCGTGGATGCCAGCGTTGAAGACGTAGAGCTTTGCCCAGAACCCGACCGTCGGGGGGATGCCGGTCAGCGAGATGAGGCAGAAGGCGAGCGCGAGGGTGAGCACGGGCGCGCGTTTCCACATGCCCGCGTAGTCCTTGATCTGGTCGCTTCCAATCTTCTGGGAGATGGCGATAACACCGATGAACGCGCCGAGGTTCGTGAAGGCGTAGGCGGCAACAAAGAGCAGCACGCCGCTGGCGCCGAGTGTGAACTCGTCGCTCGCGGTCGAAAGCGCGGCGAGACCGATGAGGAACGTCCCCGCCTGGGCTATCGAAGAGTAACCGAGCATGCGCTTGATATCGGTCTGGACGACGGCCATGACGTTGCCGAGAGTCATCGAGACGGCGGCCATAATCGCGAAGATCATCGTCCAGTCGTCGCTGAGGAAACCCTGCGGGAAAGCCTCGAAGAAGACGCGTGTGATCACTGCGAAGGCGGCGCCCTTGGAACCGACCGAGAGGAAGGCGGCAAC
>JBBSKE010000110.1:0-9705 GCA_038256595.1 Tepidiformales bacterium
CGGCGAGCACGGCGCGCAGCAATCCGCGATTCTCCAGGAGCCGCGGGATGATGCCCTGGACCAGCACCGGGAGTGACTCCGCCGGCGGCACATTCGCCATGCTCTTGAGGATGCCGCTGAGGGCCGAGAGCGGCGAGCGCGACTCGGCCAGGGCCGCGAAGAGGTGTGACTTGCCCGGGAACAGCCGATAGAGCGTCCCCCGCGATACGCCCGCCCGCGCCGCGACATCATCCATGAGCAGGTTCGACATTCCGACTTCGGCGAGCAGAGAGGCTGCCGCCGCAATCAGCCGCTCGTGGCTGCTCGGCTCTTCCGTGTGCCCCGCCGCCTGGAGCAGCGTCGCATGCGTCCCAACGAGCCGGTAGTAGGTCGAAAGGGAAACCTGGGCATGGCTGGCGACGGCCTTTGCGGTCGGCGTCGAGCCTTCGGCGAGCAGCGTGCGTGCCGCATCCACCACGAGATCGAACCTTGGGTCTGGCATAGGCGTCGAACTACTCCTGCTATGGGACGGATTATGACCGGATTGGACGCTGCGAACACCCGTGATTCGCAAAAAGATCGACCTGCGAGGGTGTATGGAACGTGACATTTCGTCGCGACGGGTCTCGGGGCCGGCTGCGCGTTACTGCGGCTCCCCAGGCGGTGGCGAACCGCGCGCCAACCACTCCCGCCAGGCCTGGCCGAGATGAAACTCCGGTGGCCGCTCGAATCGCGCGCCGGAGTTGCTGATGTTCGTGAACGAAGCGATGCAGCGCACCTCGATGCCGCCCCCGGCCTGTGCGACGAGGAACCAATCGCCGCGATGCAGGACGATGCCGAGCGGCGCCAGTTCGCGCGGCTCGGTCCCGGCTTCCCGCGCGACGACGATGCGTTGCCGAGCGATCGATTGCCGCAGAAAGGCGATGTGCCGGGCCGTCACGGAGTCCACCTCCGGCTCGCCGTTGAGGAACCGCTCCGATAGGTCCGCAGCCGCCTGCTTTCCGCTCGCCGTGAGCAACAGGTCCAGCTTGAGTTGCAGCTGCAATCGCGCGGATTCGAACCCGAGCGCTTTGGCTGCCACCGGCTGGCCAAGCACTGCGAGCGCTGCGGATTCGTCGTCCGTGAACGCCGTGAGGTCCGTGCGAAATCCCCGGACCAGCTCGAATCCGCCGCCCGGCCCGCGAATCGAGACGACTGGAATGCCCGCCGCTCCGAGCGCTTCCATGTCCCGCAGGATGGTGCGTTCGGATACTTCGAGCCGCTCGGCAATCTCGGCGCCGGAGAGGCGGCGTCGCCGCTGAAGCAGGAGGACAATGGTCAGGAGCCGGTCGGCGCGCATCGCCGAGATTCTACGAATACGTGTCAAAAGATGTCAGGTACTATCCCGTACTATCTCCGAAAAAGAGGAACGCCCATGTACAGTTCGCTCCGTTTCCGGGCTCCAGGTGGGGCAACGGCTCTCCTGGAGATTCGTTCGTGAGTGCTGGCTTCGAAGGCTCCGGCACGCAGTCGGACCCCTGGCTCCTGACGACACCGCCAGGCAGCTCCGAGTTCCAGGCCTATCGTGACGAAGCCGCCGACCCGCCCGCCCTCGTCGTCCAGGTCAAAAAGACCCAGCTGCGCAACCACCTGCGCTGCATCGACGACCTCCATGCGATGCTCAAAGAACGCGGGGACTGGGTCGCGCTCGGCGGCACCGACGAGCAGAAGGACGCTCCTCCGGACACGATCGAAGCGTGGGGTCGGTCGGCCGAGAACCCGGTCGGCGGCTGGTACGGCCTGAAGAAGGGCCTGCGCGGGCGGTTCGGCGTCTATGTCCCGCCAGTGCTGGAGGCGCTTGGGCTGGCCGAAGTCGAACACAACGCCCGCAACAACCGGATGCGAGCGGTCGAAAGGTCCGAGGACTGAGGCCGAAGGATTGAGGCTGTTTGTAGATGCAGAAATGGCGCACACCGATTTCGATGTGCGCCATCCTGGAGATTTCCCGAGAGTTGAGACTTTGGCCGGCCTTACTGGGCCGCCGCGAGGTAGGAATAGTCCGTGTACGTCCAGCCGGCCGAGGTACGCGTCCAGAGCCGAACGTAAATCGTCGAGCCGTCGGACGGCAGGCCCGTGACGCTGCGCGAGCGGGTCAGCCCGGTCGAACCCATGTGGTAGGTCACGGCCCCGGGGCTGGCCCCAACGTAGAGGTAATACTCGGCCGCGCCCGTGGCGGCTGTCCAGGCGAACGTCGCACTGGTTCCGAGCCGCGAACCGGCGACCGGCGAGGTCATCTGTGCTTTCGCCGTCGTGCCAGTGGTGCCGCCGGTGCTGGCCGTGTAGCTGTAGTCCGTGAACTGCCAGCCCGCGGCGAACCGCGTCCAGAGCCGCACGTAGACGGTCGAGCCGTTCACCGGCAGGTTCGCGACGCTCTGCGAGGTGCTGAGCCCGGTGGAGCGGCCAAAGTAGCTGTTCGAACCGGCGGTCGCACCAGCGTAGACGAAGTACTCAAGCGCCCCGCTGCCGGTCGTCCAGGAGAACGTGGTGGTAGCGCCCGGGAGCGTCGAACCCGGCGCCGGGGAGGTGACGGCCGCTTTCACCAGCGAAGGCACGGTCGTCCTCGTGGCGGTCGGGACTGGCGTGGATGTTCGAGTGGCGGTTGCGATGGCAGTCGAAGTGCGGGTTGCGGTCCGGGTCGCAGTCGCGGCAACCGTCGTGCGAGTGGGAGTGCGGGTCGCAGTCGCGGCGACCGTTGAGGTGCGAGTGGCCGTTCGCGTCGGCGTGGCCGTTGGGTTTGTGCCGCCGCCCGTGCCATCGTTCACGTAGCCGAAGTTCGTGACCCAGTACCAGCTGTAGGGCGAGGATGCGAGGTAGTAGCGCGCGATGCCGATCGTGGTGTACCCGCCGGTCAGCATGTTCGCGTTGTGGCCCGAAGAGAGCCGCCACATCTCGAACGCCTCGGCGGCCGTGTCCTTCACCGTCCCGGCGGCGATATTCTCGCCGGCGCCGGCAGGGTAGTCGCAGTTCTGCGCGCGCGTCGAGGGGCTGCGGCCGAGCGAGTCGGTATGCGAGAAGTACGACTTGGTCGCCATATCGACCGCCAGCCAGGTGGCCGCGCGATTGAGATTGGTCGAAGTGACGAGCGGACTGAGCCCGTTCTGGGCGCGGTAGTTGTTGATGAGGACGAGGAACGCGGCCTCTTCGCTGTCGAAGCTGTTGTCGGCGACGGTGCAGTTGGTGAGCGCGAAGGCCGGGGTGGCTGGCCGTAGCCCGGCGAATGTCGAAGCCGCGATCGCGAGTGCGAGTCCCGCCGCCGGGATGAAGGCGAGGCGGCGTTGGAATGCGTGCATGGGTGGGTCCTTTGGTTTATTCGTGCCCGCTTATGCGCATTCGACAGCCTCGCGGCCGTAGGAAATGCTTAATTGCGTAAGCCCAACGCAAAAACCCCTGCGCGGCTACTACCTTTCTACTGCGACACGTTTCCATGGCCGCGCTTCAAAGCCGCTACTATGAGCACATCGAATCTGCCGAACCGCAGGCGATACTGGAGACAACAAGGTGAGATCAGTCATCCAAATCGTGTGCGCGCGGGCTTCTGAACCCGATTGCACCGGCCGGGGCACCATCGAATGAAGACTGGGAGCTTCCGCGTCGCGAAGATTTTCGGAATCGACATCGAGATTCACTTCTCGTGGCTTTTCATCCTCGGGTTGGTGTCTTGGACGCTCGCCGAGAATGTCTTCCCGGACCGATACGACACGTGGAGCACTGCCGAATACTGGACGATCGGCGTCATCGCGGCGCTGCTCCTCTTCGTCACGGTGCTCGTACACGAATTGGCGCACGCGGTCGTTGCTCTGCGTCGCGGGCTGCCGGTTCCGCGCATCACGCTCTTCATCTTTGGCGGCGTCTCAGAGATTGCAAAGCAACCCGAAACCGCGAAGGCAGAGTTCACGATCGCCGCCGCCGGCCCGGCCATGAGCTTCGTGATCGCGGCGATCAGCGGCGCGATTGTCCTCCTCGCCGGCGGCGTCAACGAGAAAATCGAGGGCATCTTCGGGTATCTCGCAATCGTGAACCTGATGCTCGGGGTGTTCAATCTCGTCCCCGGCTTCCCGCTCGATGGCGGCCGGGTGCTCCGCTCGATCATCTGGGGCCGAACCAAGAACTTCCGCAAAGCCACGCAATCGGCGGCGAGCGTCGGCGAGTTCGTGGCCTACGGCATGATCGGCCTCGGGTTCTTCCTCGCCCTCACCGGACCGCTGCTGAATGGCCTCTGGTTCATGTTCATCGGCTGGTTTCTCCTCGGCGCTGCTCGCACCGAAACGCAACAGCTGCAACTCGATACCATCCTCAAGCCGCTCCGGGCCCGGTCCGTCATGCACGCCGATTTCGTGAACGTGCAGCCCGGCATCTCCGTCCAGGAAGTGGTCGATGCCTACATGCTCGGCAAGGGTGAACGCTCCGTGATGGTCGCGAACGATGGCGCGGTCCTGGGCATCCTTACAGTGACCGATGTCCAGCGCGTGCCACGCGAGGAATGGGCGAACACGCCCGCGCAGCGCATCATGACGCCGCGCGAAAAGGTCGCGACAGTGCTCGCCGACACCCCGGCGCTCGAAGTGATGCAACTCATCGCCGATCGCCGCCTCAACCAGGTGCCCGTGCTCGAAGATGGCCGAATGGTCGGCATCATCACCCGCCGCGAACTGCTCGACCGAATCCAGCTCGCCGGCACCCTCGCCCCGGACGGCTCGCCGGTGAAGTAGGGTCCGGACGAGGCTCGTCTCAGCGACGGGTTCGAAACGAGAAACCGGCGACCGCTCTCAGAAGCAGTCGCCGGTTTCTGTGGGGAGGCGGCAGCAGCGTTTAGCCGCGCCCGAATTCACCATTCTGCTCGTCGTCGAGGGCGATCCCATCCTTGCGGGCGATGATTCGGCTGCCCGCGACTTCGGCGTCGCCGGCAAGCGGGCCGTCCCGACCGGTTATCATCTCGCCGCGCAGGGCGTCACTCCCACCGATCAGCTCACTGTTCGGGAGCGAATCGGCGGCGCCGAGGATGTCGCTGCCGCCACGAACGTTGCTGCCCCCGAGCGAGTCGCGCCGTTGCAGCGACTGCGGGTCTTCGCGGCTGCTTTCGAGGATGTCATCGGCGGACACGCCACCATCGAGGCCGGTGGCCGGTGCGGCGGGGACCGACGATTGGCGGCCATTCGAGCTCAAACCATTCGATCCGAGCTGGCCGGATGCTTGCATGCGCGAGCCGCCGCGGTCATCCGGTCCGGTTTCGCTCATGACCTCACCGGCGAGTGAGTCACTCACCTGCACGGCGAGATCACCGACCGAAACGACGCCCACGATCTCCGAGCCGTCGCAAACGAGCAGCCGGCGGATGCCATTCTGCGACATGAGCTCCTCGGCGCGCTCGATGGCGTCGTCCGGCGATAGAGTGATGACGTTGCGGGTCATGAAGTCGCCGACGGCGACGTCGCCGCGGTCTGCGAGCGCCTTCGTGACGAGGTCGCGGTCGGTGATGACGCCCTCGAGACGGCCGTCGCGGAGTACCGGGAGCATGCCGATGTCTGCGTCGCGCATGATTCGGGCTGCCTCCGAGGCGAGCATCCCCTGGCTGATGGTGGTCGGATTGGGTGTCATAATGTCGCGCACTGCGGTCATGTGGAACTCCTTTTCTGTCGTGGCGGACGGCCGCGCCCTTGCTTTGGCCGCTGTGTGTTGTCGCTCGGATGGCCACGGAGAGGTTGTTCGCGGAGTGCGATACCTGCGCCGAGCCGGTGGAGAAACCGTACGTCGTCACGCGTACAGAAAAGACTCGTGACCGCCAGCGCCGCCTAACGAATCCATAGCGACCGCCGGGCACGCAAAAACGGCTGCCAGGGAGGCTCCCGGCAGCCGTTTCGAATGGTGTTCTCTGTGCGATTTCGGCCGCTTCTACCCGAGTGCGCCGGCCATTTCCAGGACCTTTGCCTCGCCGAGGTGGAAGCCTTCGTAGCCGTTTGCGGTCACCTGGTTGCACTTGGTGCGATACGTACCGACGCCTCCGGGATACGGCATGAACACCCGCGGCTTGCCCGGGATGTTCGCCCCGAGATACCAGGAATCGGCGAGCATGTAGAGCGTCTGTTGCGCGATCTCGTTGACGTGCTCGCCCCAGGCGACTTCAGCGTCGGCGTCAGCTTCCATCGTCGCAATGTCGTTTGCGCGCATGTGCTCGATAGCGTCGGAGATCCATTCGACGTGCTGCTCGATCGAGACCGGCATGTTGCTCAGCACCGAAGGGCTGCCCGGGCCGGTGATCATGAACATGTTCGGGAAGCCGGCGCTGGAGAGGCCGAGATAGGTCTGCGGGCCGCCAGCCCACTTCTCGCGCAGCAGTTCGCCGTCCTTTCCGCGGATGTCGATGCGGTTAAACGCGCCCGTCATCGCGTCGAAGCCCGTCGCGAAGACGATGATATCGAGGTCGAATTGCCCGTCTTCGGTGCGAATGCCCTTCTCGTTGATCTCCTGGATTGGGGCATGGCGGATGTCAACCAGCGTCACATTGTCGCGGTTGTAGGTGTCGAAATAGTCGGTATCGATGAGTGCGCGCTTCGAAGAAAAAGGGTGGTCCGTCGGGACGAGCTTCTCGGCGGTGTCCGGGTCCTTCACGATTTCGCGAATCTTCGAGCGAATGAATTCGGAAGCGGTATCGTTCGCACGGCGGTCGACCGCGATGTCCCGGAACGAGCCAAAGAAGAAGCGGAAGCCGCCCTCTTTCCAGCCCGCCTCGTAGATTGCCTGCCGCTCTTCGTCGCTCACGTCGAGCGCGGACTTGTCGATCGCATCGACCGGCTGGCCACCAACCGACCAGCGGGCCTTCTCGAAGATCTCGTCGTAGTTCTTCTTCACGTTGTCGAGGAATGCCTTGTCGACCGTGCCGTGGCGCGCCGGGATGGTGTACTGCGGCGTGCGCTGGAAGACGAAGAGCTGCTTGGCCTGCTTCGCAATAACCGGGATCGATTGGACGCCGCTCGAGCCGGTGCCGATGACACCGACGGTCTTGCCGGCGAAATCGACGCCCTCGTGTGGCCACGAACCGGTGTGGTAGGAGGCGCCAGCGAAGGTCTCGCGGCCCGGGATATTCGGGATCTGGCCAGCCGAAAGGCAGCCGATGCCGGTGATGAAGAACTGGGCGGTGACTTTGTCGCCCTGGTCCGTTTCGATCTCCCAGCGGCTGTCGGCCTTATTGAAATGCGCGGACTTCACCTTCGTCTGGAACTGGATGTTCTTGCGCAGGTCGAAGCGGTCGGCGACATGGTTGAGGTAGCGCAGGATCTCCGGCTGCTCCGGGTACTTGCCGCTCCATTCCCACTCCTGGGCGAGCTCTTTGCTGAACGAGAACGAGTAGATGTACGACTCGGAGTCGCAGCGCGCGCCGGGGTAGCGGTTCCAGTACCAGGTGCCGCCGACATCGGTGCCAGCTTCGTACACCTGGGCCGACATGCCCAGCACATCACGCAGGCGGTAGAGCATGTACATGCCGGCGAAGCCAGCGCCAACTACCACGGCGTCGAAGTCGGTCTTTGTTGTTGTTACAGCCATTGTCTGGTTCTCCTCTGAGGGTCTGGTTCGAATAGTCCGCCCGGATTTCGTTCGCTACACGGCCGAAAGAGCCGGCTTCTTTGCGCTTTCCTTCACGATGCAGGCGCGGATCGCCTTCGAGACCTGCTGGAAGCCGCGTTCGCTGCCCGGGAGCATGAGGAAGGTGAAGAAGCCGTGGGTCTGGCCCGGGTGACGCTTGAAATCGACGGCCACGCCGGCCTGCTTGAGGCGGTCGGCGTACGCTTCGCCTTCGTCGCGCAGAACGTCGTATTCGGCGGTCATGACGACGGCCGGTGGCAATCCCGAGAGGTCCGTGGCGTAGAAAGGCGAGGCGTCGGGCTCGCGGCGCTGGGCCTCGTCCGGCGCGTAGTGGTCCCAGAACCAGACCATTGCTTCTTTAGTGAGGAGCAGCTGGTTCTCTGGATCGACGTACGAAGCGCGCGCGAAATCCGCGTCCGTCACCGGGTAGATGAGCACCTGGAGCGAAATCTTCGGGCCATGCCGGTCCCGTGCCCGAAGCGCCATCACCGCCGCGATGTTCCCGCCGGCGCTGTCGCCCGCGACGATCAGGGGCACGTCTGTGCGACCCGCGATCTCGTCCATGTGCGCTGCAACCCACTCGAGCGCGGCGTACGAATCATCGACCGCGACCGGGTAGCGGTGCTCCGGCGCGAGGCGGTAATCCACCAGCACGACGGCACAGGAAGTGCGTTCCGCCAGCTTGCGGCCGAGCGTTTCGGCTTCGTCGATGTTGCCGATGACCCAGCCGCCACCGTGGTACCAGACGAGCACGCCGCGGGTGGGCTGCAGTGGCACGAGGACGCGCACGGGCACGACGCCGCCCTCCACCGGCAGGTCATGATTCTCAATCCGGGACATCCGGGGAGCTGGCCCGGCGAGTGCGGCGAACGCTTTTCCCAGTTCGCGCGCCTCATCAGGCGACATTTCGTGAAGCGGCTTGGCCCCACTGGTTGCCATCGGCTCCAGTAGCATCCGCGTGGCGAGGTCGAGTGGCATCGATAGCTCCTATTGGAAGGGTGTCAATCTACGCGAAAAACTACTCGCATCCTCGGTGGAGCGCCAGTGGTTTCCTTCGCTTCAGGCGAAAAATTCGTGCTGAAGCTCCGATTTTTACGCAGCCGGTACTTCCGGTCGCGGATGACGCAGCGCCACACGCGGGAAACGGGGCCCCGGAAGGCCCCGTATTGTGCGCACGAATTGGGATAGCGTTCGGCCGAATTCTGGGGCGTTCGCCCCCGGATTACTTGCCGATGAACGTCTTGATTCGCGCCCAGGCGTCGGCCGAAGCCTCGGCGTGCTCTTCCCACGAGCGATCGAAGAAACTGTGCGGCGCGCCCGGGTAGATGATGATCTCGTTCTCGACGCCGGCAGCGTTGAGCGCCGCGCGGAACTCTTCGACCTGCTCGACCGGAATGCCTTCGTCGGCCCCACCCATCAGGCCAAGCACTTTGCACTTGAATTCGGCAGCGCGCTGGGTCGGACCAGGCGCCTGGTCGGTAAAGCTCGGACCCGGCCGGCCATAGAAGCCGACGACGCCCGCGAGGCCGTGCCCGGCGGTCGCCTGCAGCCACGAATTCGAACCACCGAAGCAGAAGCCGACGGTGTAGACCTCGGTGCACGAACCGCCTGCTTCGCTGCGAAGGTAGGCGACCGCAGCGGCGGTGTCGGCTGACACCCCCGCAAGCGAGGTTTTGCGAACTTCTGGCATCCAGTCGAATTCGGCGTCGCGCTTGCTCACGCCGGCGGTGCGGCCGAAGTAGTCGAACGCGACCGAGTTCACGCCAATCTCGGCGAAGCGGATGGCGAGTTCTTCGTAGAACCGGAAGAGGCCGCGCACGTCCGGCAGGACGACCATGCCGACCGTGCTCGGCGTCTCGGAATGGGCGGCGAATGCGGCGAACTGGTTGCCATCGGCGGCGGTGAGGACGATATCCTCGACATCGACCGCCGCCCCGGCGATCGGGGTAATAGCGGGCAGGGCGTCAATTGCGAAACACATGGGAGTTCTCCAGTTTGAGGTTGTGGTAGTGCGCATTCTACGCACAGGCGGTCAACAGATGCCCCTTGCGCGAGCGGCGGCAGCCAGGATGTTGCGCAACCCTCGCGCGCGTTTCCTTCGTGCCATGC
>JBBSKE010000111.1:0-9693 GCA_038256595.1 Tepidiformales bacterium
GAACCGCCGACGGAGGGCAGTCAGGGCGTCCTTTGTGAAGACATCGGACTGGACATACACTTCGATCCCGAGTTTAAGGGGGGGAGTGTCCCGCAGCATCAGGAGGATCTTACCGATCTCTTCATCCTCAATCTCAGTGTACCAGTAGGAATCGAGGTCATCTCGCTCGCGGGAGAACACATAGCCTTGCGCCTGGACAGCTGCCAAGGACTCCGGCCAGTAGGCGAGACTCCACAGATGCTGCGGTGGAATATCTGGAGGCAATGTGAACTTCATTGCGGGCCGCTCCGGTATTCGATGCGTATGACTTCAATCTCGAATATAGCAAAACCGTCACGGACGGGGACATCCATTCTGCGAGGTGGCCCCGATCAACTCACGTAGGGGCGAGTGGCCTCCCCGGCGGGTTTCTCGTACGCATAAAACTCAATGCCTAAAGCGTTGTGCGGGAGGACGCCGTCGTAGGCCCGCACCTGCGGCCAATTGCTGTTTCGCGGAGTTCGTCCCCACATTTCGCCCGATTCCATCTGCATGACGGCATCCGCCTCGGTCTGCGTGGGCGAAGCCAGGCGGTGGTACGGGCCATATCTGATCCGGACGTCGGACGCAATTCATTCGGTTCGTCGCTCACTGGGAAATTTTAAGGCCGCTTCCGTCTTTGCGCGCTCGGGATCCCACGCCCTACCCAGGGTCGCACATCCGTTCGCACGGGCTACAATGGCGAACTGTGAGCACTCCCATTCGGCGGCAATACCTGGAGCTGAAGGCGCGCCACCCGGAGACCATCCTCTTCTTCCGGCTCGGCGACTTCTACGAGACCTTCGACGAGGATGCCCAGCTGGTCGCGCGCGAGCTGCAGATCACGCTTACCTCGAAGCCGATGGGCAAGGACCTGCGCGTGCCGCTCGCCGGCTTCCCCTACCACAGCGTCGATGGCTACGTCGCGAAGCTCGTCTCGCGCGGCTACCGGGTGGCGATCTGCGAGCAGATGGCCGACCCCGACGAGGTCAAAGGCATCGTCCCCCGGGACATTGTGCGCGTCGTCACGAGCGGCACCGTGACCGCCGACAGCTCGCTTGAGGCGGCTGCGCCGAACTACCTCGCCGCCTTCGTGATTCGCAAGAACGAGGCCGGTCTCGCGCTCGCGGACATCACGACCGGGGAGATCCGGCTGGCTCGCGGCAGCGAAGCGTTCGACGAACTGCTGCGCAGCGCCCCCGCCGAATTGCTGCTCGAAGACCCAACCGAGATGCCACCGGGGGTCACCTGCCAGACGGCCCTGCGCGCGGTAATGGGTTCGACCGAGGCCGGGGCAGTGCTTTCGAACCAGTTCGGCGAGCACGCGGAGGCATCGCTGGTCGATGGCGCAGCGGAGGCGGCGGCGCTCGCCCAGGTGCTGACATACCTCCGCGAGGTCTATCCGGCGGCGCTTGGCACGCTCCAGCGGGTGCGCGCGATCGCGGCCGGCGAGGCGATGGCGATCGACGCCCGCACGCTGCGCAACCTCGACGTCTTCGGCGCCGGCCACACCCTCTTCACCGTGCTCAACACGACTGAGTCGGCGATGGGTTCGCGGCTGCTGCGGGCCTGGCTCACGCGGCCACTGCGCGATGGGGCGACCCTCGCATCCCGCCACGACGCGGTCGAATGGGCGATGCAGCACCCGATCGAACGCGAGCAGGCGCGGGCCATCCTCCGTGCCCTGCCGGATATCGGGCGGCTCACGGGCAAGGTCGGCGCGCGTTCGGCCACCCCGCGCGACCTCCATGCCCTCCGTGGTGGCTTCCGGGCGACCCTCGATCTCGGCGCCCTGCTACGTCGCTCGCCACTGCCGGCGCTGCTCGATTCGGCGACCGCGCACCTCGCGGCAGCGGCCGACCCGCTGCTCACGCTGGATGCCGCCCTCGACCCGGACCCGCCGCTTTCTTTCGATGAAGGCGGCGTCATCAACCCCGGATTCTCGCCGGAGATCGATTCCCTTCGTGCGATGACCCGGGACGCGCGCGGCTACCTGCTCGCCCTCGAACGGAGCGAACGGGAGCGGAGCGGGATCAAGACGCTGAAAATCGGCCACAACCGCGTCTTCGGCTACTACATCGAGGTCTCGGCGAGCCAGGCTCACCTCGTGCCCGAGGACTACCAGCGCCGCCAGACCCTCGCCGGCGCCGAACGTTACGTCACCGAGTCGCTGAAGGAGCACGAATCGAACCTCGTCTCTGCGCGCGACCGGCTGGTCGAACTCGAAAAGCAGGCGTTCACGGCGCTCGTCGAGTCGCTCTATGCGGTCCAGGCCGCCCTCCAGGAGGTCGCAGACGCAGTCGCCACCTGCGACCTTGCCCTCGCGCTCGGCGAAGTGGCGGCCCTGCGCGGCTATACGCGGCCAATCTTCGGCGACGAGCCCGAGGTGCGGATTCGCGGCGGGCGGCATGCAGCAGTCGAGGTCGCACTCGGGGCGGGGCGCTTCGTCCCGAACGACTGCGTGCTCGATGCCGCCTGCCAGGTGCTCATCCTCACCGGGCCGAATATGAGCGGGAAATCGACCTATCTCCGCCAGGTCGCGCTCATCGCACTGATGGCGCAGGCCGGCTCCTTCGTGCCCGCGGAGGAAGCGCGCCTGCCGCTTTTCGACCGCATCTTTACGCGCATCGGGGCGCAGGACGACCTCGCTGCCGGGCAATCGACGTTCATGGTCGAGATGGTCGAGACCGCCCAGATCCTGCACCAGGCGACGCCCCAGTCGCTCGTCATCCTCGACGAAGTGGGCCGCGGGACGAGCACATTCGACGGCATGGCAATCGCCCGCGCGGTCATCGAATTCCTCCACAACCGCAAGGAGCTGGCCGCGCGCACGCTCTTTGCGACCCACTACCACGAACTGACCGCGCTCGAAGGGGTGCTGCCGCGCGTCCGCAACGCGCACGTCTCAGTGCAGGAGACGGGCGCCGATGTGGTCTTCGAACACCGCATCGTGCCCGGCCCGAGCGACCGTTCCTATGGCATCCACGTGGCTCGGCTGGCGGGCCTGCCGGGTGCGGTGATCTCGCGCGCAGAACACCTCCTTTCCGAGCTGGAAGCAGGCTCGAAGGCGAACAAGGTCGGCTTCGCGGCAGCACCGGCGGCGCCGCCTGTGCTCCAGCCGTCGTTCTTCGCGCCCGCCGGGCCGTCGCCTATCGGAGAGGCGCTGGGGCGGGTGGATGTCGACAGCCTGACGCCGCTTGAGGCGATCCAGGTGCTCTACGAGCTGCGCGCGCTGGCCAAACACCAGGAGCCGCAGGCATGAGCGTGCGCGCGGCGAGCAACGACCGGCCCCGCGGGATTCGGGTGCTCCCGGCGAATGTGGCCGCCCGGATTGCGGCTGGCGAGGTGATCGAGCGGCCCGTCTCGGTGGTGCGCGAGCTGCTCGACAACGCGATCGATGCCGGCGCGACGCGGATCACGGTCGAAATCGAGGAGGGCGGCGTCCAGCTCATCCGGGTGACGGACGACGGACGGGGCATCCCCCCGGACCAGCTCGAACTCGCCTTCGAACGGCACGCGACGAGCAAAATCGGCGCCCTCGAGGACCTCGGGCAGGTGGCGACGCTCGGCTTCCGGGGCGAAGCGCTGCCATCGATCGCAGCGGCCGCGGATGTCGATATTCTCTCGCGCGCGAAGGGCGAACCGGTCGGCGTCCAGGCCCTGCTGGTCGAATCGCGGGTCGTGCGGCGAACGGCGCGGCCGGCGCCGGTCGGGACTTCGTTCACGCTGCGCGAACTCTTCGGACGGCTGCCCGCGCGGCGCAAGTTCCTCGGCCCGGCAGGCAGCGAGGGGCGGCACATCTCGCAACTCGTCGCCCATTACGCGCTCGCCTACCCGGGGATCGCCGTCACGTTTTCGAACAATGGGCGGCGGGCCCTCGCAACCAGCGGCGATGGCGACCTCCGCCACGCCTTCGCGGCCGTCTATGGGGCCGGCGCGGGCGAGGAGATGCTCGACGTCGACCTGGCCGAGGACGACGTACACATCGGCGGGCTGGCGGGGCCGCCAGCGGTCAATCGCGGCAACCGCGGCGCGATTTCGGTGTTCGTGAACGGCCGCTGGGTGCAGAGCCGCCCCCTCATCTTCGCGGTCACCGAGGCGTATCTCTCGCAGCTGCCGGTGGGCCGCTTCCCCTTCGCCGCCATCAATATCGACATCCCGCGCGACCAGGTGGACGTCAACGTTCACCCCGCCAAGGCCGAGGTGCGCTTCCGGGACGAACGTTCGGTCGCCCGCACGGTCCGCCATGCCGTCCGGGCCGCGCTCGAACGCTCGCAGGTGGTTATCTGGGAGGCCGTCGCTGGTGGCGGCATCAGTTTCGGTGGTTCGGTGCCCGAAAATGGCGCGCACCCGGAGCCAGGTTCGACACACCCCGAGAGCGAGGGCGCGCGGTTGCCGGTGACGCTCCTGCGCAGCCCCGAGCCGCTGCAATCGCGACTCGAGCTGCCCCAGGCGGCCAATTCGCGCCCGGGGACGACCCGCCAGGTGCTGCCGATGCTGCGCGTGGTCGGGCAGATGGGCGCGACCTACATTATCGCCGAGGGGCCGGACGGCATGTACCTGGTCGACCAGCACGCGGCCCACGAGCGGGTAATGTACGACCGGATCGTCGCGCGCAGAGCAGCGGGCGAGGAAGCGCCGGTGCAGCCCCTGCTCGAGCCGGCGCTGCTCGAACTCGGGCTCGAACGCGCCGCCTGCCTCGAAGAATACCGCGCGATGCTCGAATCACTCGGCCTTTCGACCGAGCCGTTCGGCGACACGAACTACCTCGTTCGCGCGGTGCCGGCCGGGATCGCGGGCGCCGATATTGGGCGCACGATCGTGGCGCTGCTGGACAAGTTGCAGGGCGAACGGCGCGTGCAGGACCCGTTCGCTCGGGCTGCTGCGACGGTGGCCTGTCACAGCAGCGTGCGCGCGGGGATGGCGCTCTCGCTCGAAGAGATGCGGCGGCTGATCGAGGACCTGGAGGCGACACCCACGCCTCGCACCTGCCCCCACGGCCGCCCGACCCTCGTCCACCTCGGCACCGAAGCGATCGAGCGCCAGTTTGGGCGGCGATAGCCGAAACGGGCTCGCAACGGAAATGGCTCGGCGTAAGCCCAGGGACCGCTCCGTTTGGCGGGATCTCCAGTGACGCAGATCCGTGCGAAAATGGACCGAGCGGTCGCAGGCCGGGCCACCAGCGGCGGGAACGCCATGATCGAGGCAGCAGATGGACGACGTGGAACAGCCGACGAGGCGCTGGCAACCGGGCGAGACGGTGGCACTTCGCTACCTCCGCCGCAACGACGGCCGCGCGGGCAATTCGTGGCCTTTCACGGTCGTGCGCGATTCGGACGACGTGGTCGCCCTCTACATCCCGCCCGGCGCCGTGCATAAGCGCTGGGGGCTGGTCGATGGCGAGCGGCGGCTTCTCGACCAGGCCTGGCGGCGCGAAACCCTGCGCCTCATGTTCCCCGGCGCTACGCATTCGACCTGGGCTTCGTGGGACAACGACGAGCACGGCCGCACCTTCCGCGGCTACTACGTGAACATGGAAGAGCCTTTCCGGCGCACCGCAATCGGCTTCGACACGAACGACCATTGTCTCGATATCGTCGTCAAACCGGACCTCAGCTGGGCCTGGAAGGACGAGGAGGAGCTGGAGCGGCTCATCGAATCCGGCAGCTACACGCACGAATTCGGCGAGGCGGTCTGGCGAGAAGGCAAACGCGTGGTCGAGCAGATCGAGCGGCGGCTGCCGCCGTTTTCGGACGGCTGGGGAGAATGGCAGCCGGACCCGGCATGGGGCCTCCCCGTGCTACCAGAAAACTGGCTGGACCTCCCGGGCGAGAAATGGCCTGAGCGCCGCTGGGCGTATGGAGAAATGGCGCAATAGAGTGACGAGGACTGGGGACGGAGTGCTGAGGTTGCCGTGCTGAGGTCGCCGATGGTGCCGGCGGCGAGCGCAACTTCGGGACGAGCGCCCGCGATTCGATGCCTTCCCGGACCGCGGAACACAGGCGCTCTCCCGTGTTCCGCGGCCGCTCCCCGGTTGGTGCATCCGCCTCAATCTACGATGCTCCCACCGGCGGCACCCTACCCTATGGGAGAAATTGCACGTTGATGTTTACCGATTCTTCCGTGCGAACGGGGCGGGGATCAGCACGATTCCGGCTCGGAACTATGCAGTAGCCGCGGACTGCCGGAAGCTACCCGCCATGGGAATGCTCGATGGGCGCAACGCCCTCATCTTCGGACTCTCCAACGACCGCTCAATCGCCTGGGGCATCTCCCAGGCGCTGCACCGCGAAGGCGCGAACCTCGCCTTCAACTTCGTCGGCCCGGCCATCGAAAAGCGCATGCGGCCGCTCGCCGAAAGCCTCGATGCGAAGCTCATCGAAGAATGCGACGTCACCTCGGACGAACAGATCGACGCCTTCTTCGAAAAGGCGAAGGCCGTCTTTCCGCGCGTCGATATCCTCGTTCACAGCGTCGCCTTCGCCCAGCGGGAGGACCTCGAGGGGCGCTTCGTCGATACCAGCCGCGCGGGCTTCCTGCTCGCCCACAACGTCTCGGCCTATTCGCTGCTCGGGTTGACGCGCGCTGCCCGGCCGCTCATGACCGAAGGCGGCGCGGTGCTCACGCTCACCTACTACGGCGCCGAAAAGGCGGTCGCGCAGTACAACGTGATGGGTGTCGCCAAGGCCTCGCTCGAAGCGACCGTGCGCTATCTCGCCGACGACCTGGGACCCGAGGGCATCCGCGTCAACGCGATCTCCGCCGGCCCGATTCGCACCCTCGCGGCGAGCGGCATCCGCGGCTTCCGGGGCCACCTGAAGTCGTTCGCTGCGGTCGCACCGCTGCGCCGAAACGTCACCATCGAGGACGTCGGCTCCACGGCTGCCTTCCTCTGCGGGCCTGGCGCCGCCGGGATCACGGGCGAAGTCGTGCATGTCGATGCCGGGTTCAATATCGTCGGGATGAAATCCGAGAGCGAATGAGCGCGCACCGGATCCTGCCTTATGACCCCCAGCGCCACGGCGACGGACCGTGGCGCGTGGTCAAGGCGGTGTTCGACGAGTATGCGTTCCCCTTCGACGAAAACGACTACGACGCCGACCTCGCCCGCCCGCACGAGCACTACCGCGAGGGCTGGTTCTGGGTCGCGGAGGACGCCGATGGCGCGGTCGTCGGCTGCGTCGGCCTGAGCGACGAGAGCAACGTTCGACACGGCCTGTTCGAACTGCACCGGCTCTATGTGCTCGCCAGCCAGCGCAACTCCGGCCTCGGCGAGCGTCTCGTGCGCACCGTCATCGAGGCCGCGCGGGCAGCAGATGCGCGCGAACTCGTGCTCTACAGCGATATCGCCTTCGTCGCCGCTCACCGGCTCTACCGCCGCTGCGGGTTTCGCAACCACCGCTTCCGCTACGCCACGGACCCCTGGGCGAGCCGCGAGTGGGGCTTCACACTCGACCTCGCCGCGAATCCGCCGGCCTGAACGATGCGGCCGAATATGCGACCATGGAGCTTCGCCCCACGAGCGAAGGAGAACCCGCGTGCCACGACTCCGCTGCCTGCTCTGCACTGAGCCACCGTTCCAGGAGACCGCCGTCCTCAAGTGGCGCGGCGAGGACCGCGAGCGCCTCACCGTCCAGCTCTGCCGCAAGCACCTCACGCGCCTCAAAGCGGCTGGGACGAACGGCCTCGAGATCAAGGGCTACTGGTACAAAGTCGGCTTCTGGTAGGTTCGGCCTCGTCGCGCGGCCGCTACGAATAGATCCAGTAGTGGATACCGCCATGCCCGGCGCACGTGTTCGGTCCCGTGTAGTGGCGATAGGACTGGTCGTTGCAGCGAGCGCCTGTAGGAGTAGGCGTCCTTGCGGCCTGGGCGACGAATACGCGATAGGGCGCGCCGCCCTGCGCCTGCGCGGCCGCCAGAAGGGTTCCATCACCCGGGCTGCCCGGCGCGAGCGCGATGCCCGCGAGAACAGCGCCGCCGACCAACACTCGATCGAGCACGTTCCGCCATCGCATGCGCCAACTCCTCCGCCCGTGTCCCGGCCGGCGACGATCGTACCTCACCCGGACCAGTGGGGGCGTGGCCTGTCCGCTCAGTCGTTCGCTTCGACCCAGAACCGCTTTGGTGCGAACTCCAGGTGAGCGCCATCGAAGATCAGTAACTCGAACGTTCCCGATTGGCCCGGCGCCAGCGTTGTCGGAGTTGTGAACGTGAAGTCGGTCTCGACGACGCGCCCTTGTTCGTCGTAAATCGCGACAAGTGGCCGCACGTAGTCCCACGATCTGCCGGAGTTATTCGTCACTGTTCCAACGATGTGCAACGTATCGATGATACTGACGTAAGTGTTCGTCACCTGCAGCGTCAAACCACTGACGACCGAGAAGAATGGATCGTCGCTATAGTCGCTCACGAAGACTTGCACAGAAGTTATGCCCAGTGGCGGATCCAGGAGGATGACCCAGAACGGTGAATCGGTGCCTGCTGCAATCGTGGTGATATCGGCATACGTCCAGTCAGTCGCCAGTAACGTGCCGCTTGCCGAGTAGAAATTCGCTGTAATTTCGACGAACTCGATCGCCGAACCAGTGCCGTTCAGCACCTCGCCCATAACGTAGACAGAGCCGGTGTATTGAGCGACCTGCCAGGTGCTGTTGCGAACCTGCACGCCGCCCTGTTGCACCTGCGTCGGCGTTGCGGTTGCGGTTGCGGCGGGAGTGTTCGTTGGCGTCGCCGTCAGCGTGCTGGTCGATGTTGCGGTTGGCGTTGCCGTTGGAACGCCAGCCGTGGTCGGCGTCGGCGTTGCCGTCGCGGTCGGAGTGACGGTCGGCGTCGGACTCAGAGTTGCCGGGGGTGGCCCGTCGTAGATCCCGCCGGTTGCCGCCTGGGCGGCGAACAACTTGAACGGAAGATCGACCTGGGGGCGAGGCACGCGAGTCTGAGTGGCGGTAGCGGTGGCAGTCGGCGTCGGAGGCACGTTGGTGGCCGTCGCCGTGGCCGTCGCGGTCGGCTCGACTGCCGCCGGGTAGAGCGCGCGCATGCCGGCAATGTCGTCCGCCTGGAGTACACGGAGCTGTTCGCCCCTATCGAGGTATGCCTGCATCACGGTCCCGTTGCTCGAATGACTCAGGCCGAGCGCGTGGCCAAATTCGTGGAGCATCACGGTCATCAAGTCGTACTTCGTGCCCGGAGTCGGCGTATCGACCGACCAGAACGTCCAGAAGTCTAACTGCATGTCGAATTCGTACGTCGTGTTCTGGCCGCCAAACGTCAGGAACGAACTACAGGTGAGTCCGAGGATTCCGGATTCAAGTTCAGTGCTGAATCGCACCGAGTTGATCCCGTCATCGAACTTGTCGTCGTCGCAAGCCTCGTCCGCGATTGAGTCCGTGGGCGCACCGACCTGCCACTGGAAGGTGGTCCCGCTGACGGCGTTCCAGGTGCTCATCGCCCAGGCGGCTGCGGGCGCGCCATCGGCGTCCGGCGGATCGAACGCAGCGTTGTAGCGAACGACCACCGGAATATCCACCGCGGCCCAGCGCCGGGAGGCGACGTAGGCAGCCGATACATCCGGCAGGGGCGGGACGTCTGGGCCGAGGATCGATGCCAGCACCTCGTCCGCGTCGATGACCGTCGGGTCGAAGATGGCTTTGACTTCCTTGAAGCTGCCATCGGGA
>JBBSKE010000112.1:0-9693 GCA_038256595.1 Tepidiformales bacterium
CGAGGGAAGCGGGCGTCTCGCCGGAGACGGTCAGCGATGCCGAACGGACACCGTCGCTGATGACCCGCCTGCTGGAATCGCTCGCCCGAACGCCGAGCCTGCCGGTCGCTGCCTGGGCCGACCCGGTCCCGCTCTCCACGAGCCCGCTGCTCACTTCGACCGACTACCGGCGCTTCGTCGAGAACGTGATCCGCGACCTCGCCGGCACGGGAGATTGCGTGATCGTCGGCCATTCAGCACAGGTCACCCTGCGCGACCGGCCAGATACCTTACGCGTCCTTATCACCGGCTCGCGCAAACAGCGCGCCCGCCGGATCATGGCAGGAATGGGCGTGGACGAAAAAGCCGCGCTGCAGACCGCCGACCGGACGGATGCAGAGCGCGTGGACTTCTTCCATCGCTTCTACGACGCAGGTTGGCTCTCTCCATGGACCTACGACCTCTGTCTCAACAGCGACCTCCTGTCGCCGGAGACATGCATCGACCTCATCGCGGCGGCCGCCGAAACCAGGTAATGCGGCTCTTCGTGCTCGCACTGGCCGGTGGGGCGCTCTTTCTCGCCGCCTGCGGAGGCGGCGGCGATGACCCCGAACCGACCCTGGCCGCTTCGGTTGCACCAGCGAGCACCTACACAGCTGAAAGCCTGCTCCCGAATCTCGACGACCTCGGGTTTCGCCAGGCCGAAAAGCAGCAGGACCCTGCCGCCGCGCTCGCCGGCCAGGACAGCTTCGGCGCGATCTACGCCGGCAAATACAGCTTCCAGGTTCGAATCACCGTCGTTGGCGACGAAAAGACGGCCCGCAGCCAATTCGATAACCTCGCCGTGGCGCTGCGCAACCCGCCGCCCGAATTCGTCGGCGCCGGCGTCCCCCAGGCTGACAACCCGCCGGTCATCCCCGGTGGCCTATCGAAGGGGTACGTGACCTCGAAGCCCGACGCCAACGGCCGCCTGGTCTGGACCGATGTCTCCCAGTTCGGCCGCGCGATTGTGATCGTCCAGGTTCTCGGCAAGGACGGGAACGACGTGGTCGAACTTCGCACTGCCATCAACCAGCGCATCGAAGCGGCGACGAAGTAGGTTCGCCAACGAAGGCCGGCGGTGGTAGAACTGCGACTCAAGTGGTGCGCGAGATTTCGCACCCGGCAAGAGGTGGGCGACATGGCTGAAACGACAATCCAGGAGGTCACGGCTGACCTGAAGGCGGAGATGGAGACGCTCGAAGCGATTATCGCTCGCCTGCCAGCAGAATCGTGGGAGTTGCGCACCCATGCCGAGGGCTGGGCCGTGCGAGACCAGGTCGCGCATCTCGCCCAGCTCGACGAAGTGGCGACGCTGGCAATTCGCGATGCTGCCGCCTTCGAAGCTCAGGCGAAGGCCCGGCCACCCCGCCCCAGCGGCGACGAGCCGTATGTCCCGAGCGAACCCGCCTACCTGGTCGAGGCGCGAACGAAGAGCCCGAAGGAGCTGCTCGATTGGTGGCAGCGGGCAAGCTCTGAGCTTGTCGCGGCCGCCAGCACCCTCGATGCCAAGCGCAGGATGCCGTGGTACGGCCCGCCGATGTCGCCCGTCTCGTTCATTACTGCCCGGCTCATGGAATGCTGGTCGCACGGCCTGGACGTGATCGATGTGGTCGGCGCCGACCGCGCACCGAGCGCCCGGCTCCGGCATATCGCCTTCCTCGGCGTTCGCACGCGCAACTATTCGTATGCAACGCGCGGCCTCGAACCGAACACCGAACCGATTCGCGTCGAACTCTTCGGGCCGGACGGCGAGACCTGGCTTTTCGGGGAGCCCACCGCAGAGAACCAGATTAAGGGCGCCGCCACGGACTTTTGCCAGGTGGTTACCCAGCGCCGCCACGTCGCCGACACGAATCTCGAGGTCACCGGCCCCGCAGCGAACGAATGGATGCTCTACGCGCAGGCGTTCGCTGGCCCGCCAGGAGCCGGCCGCAAGCCCGGCCAGTTCCCCCGTCCCGCGCCGCTATTCCACCCTTAAGTCGAGAATGGCCGCCAGTCGTCCGCCGGGAGTTCGCGCGCGAACTCCCACATGTCCTGGAGGGGCAACCCAAAGGTGCCAAGCGCCGGGACGCCAGGCTTTAGTTCGCGGACTTTGTTCATCGAGTCCGGGTAGAGCCGGATGAGCCGGTAGCCTGCCAGCAGGTAGAGGCGGATGGCGACGACATTATCGTTCGTCGTGAAGAGCCGCGCCCGGAGGCCACCCTCCGCCGCGATTCGGCGTTCGACTTCGGCCAGCAATACGCGCCCGTAGCCACGTCCAGGTGTGAGCGCGTCGAGCGTCACCACCTGGCCGCCCCCGGGCTCAGGCACCCAGGTGGCGACCGCTCCGATTTCCCCGAGCGGGAGCAGCAAGGCAACGCCGTTCACCTCTTCAGCCCGGTAGGTGCGCTCAGGCGTCACTACCAAGCCGCCCCAGGCCTCGCTGTATGCGCGCGCGATCTCGTCCCGCGTCATCTGGATGAACCGGTATTCCATGGCGAGCAAGAATACTCGCTCGCTGCCAATCGGTCCCAGCCTGCTTGTTCATCCTTTTTGAGCTGCGGCACTGTCTCGACGAAGCAACAGGTCCAGGATCGGCAACTAAGGCCCGAATGACCTCACATTGGACGGCGCAGCTGTGCCTAAGGCGAATCCTGTCCGCATAAAGCACCCGGAGCCTATCGAACATCTCAACGTCGCCGAAAACCGGGACGGCGCGCGCGGGAGACGGTATGCTCGCGCGATGCAAGCTCATCGTTTCTCGCGCTGGAACCTTTCCGTCCTTATCGTCGCCATTCTGCTGCTCGCCGCCGCCTGTGGAGGCGGCGACGACGCCGATAGCGAGAACCCCGAGCCATCCGCGGACGAAACGGCTGCCAGCGGCAACGCTGGCGACTCTTCGGCGCAGGTTCGCTACATGGCGATCGGCGATTCCCTCTCCCAGGGCATCGGTGGGGACAATTTCGAGGAAGAGGCATTCCCGGCGCGGCTCGCTGAGCGCTGGAAAGATGCCGGTTGCACGGTCGACCTGCTGAACGCAGGGATCTCGGGCTACACCGCCGCCCAGATGATCACCGACCAGGTCCCCCAGATCGCAGATTTCCAGCCGACCATCATCACCTTCCAGTCCGGCGCGAACGACATCGCGAACGGCGAGACCGAAGACGCGTATCGCGAGAACGTCTCGGCGGTGCTCGATGCCGCCGTCGATTCCGGGGCGACGGTGTACGTTCTCCTTCAGAACGAGTGGTTTCGCGCGCCCGAAGGCCCGAATTACGGCGGCACCAGGGAGCTGCGCGACGCCTACGACCGGATCATGCTCGACGAGGCAGAATCCCGCGATGTCGAAGTCCTCGACCTGCGGGCCATCTACAAGCAGCAGGCGGACGACGACGAGTGGGTGGAGGACGGCATCCACCCAACCGCCGACGCCTACGACGCCTGGTCGGAAGAGCTCGCGGACCTGATCGAGAAGCCCTGCTAGCCAGCGAGAGCCCAACTCGGTCTGCTCCCCTAGGGACGGAACTGGAGCGGCCGGGGGATAAGGCGGCCCGGTTGCACGGCGACGCGGTGGGCGTCCTGCACCCACTCGCAGATGTAGCGCCGCGTGTCGCGTGGGTCGATGATCTCCTCGATCTGAAAGCGTGAGATCGGGCCCATCGGCCCACGGGCACTTTCGATCCGCGCGTTCAGTTCAGCGCGAAGGGCCACCGGGTCCGCGGATTCGGCGAGCTGGCGCTTGTAGGCCGCTTCGATGCCACCCTCCGGCGGGATGCCACCAACATCGGCCCCCGGCCAGGCGACACGAACGGAGGGCCGGGCCTTCGGCGTCGCATAGTTGTTGCCCGCCACCCCGAAGCTACGCCGCATGAGCACCGTGAAGATGGGCACATTCACCTGGGCGAAGGCGATCATCCACTCGGCGCCGCGGCGGATGGTCCCGGCGATTTCGTGGTCGCGACCGACGGCGAAGCCAGGATTGTCCACGAGATTCAGCACGGGGATGTGGAACAGGTCGCAGAGATCGAGGTGCCGCGTCAGCTTGCTGCAGCCGTCGGCGGTGAGGGCGCCACCGTTGACATGGCGGCTATCTGAGGCGATGACGCCGAGCGGGAAGCCGTTGAAGCGCACGAACCCGGTCACCTGGTCCGTGCCCCAGAGCGGGCCGACTTCGAAGAACGAGCCCTCATCGGCCATGAGGCGGATGGCGCGTCGAATGTCGTAGGTGGTGGTGCGCTTGCGTGGAATGAGCGTGAACAGCTCTTCGTTGCGCCGATCGGGAGCGTCGGCCGGGTTCGGGGGAAGGACCGGTGGCACATCGTAGACACTCGACGGCAGGTAGGAGAGGAATCGGCGCGTCATTTCGGCCGCTTCCTCCTCGCTTTCGGCGAGGTTATCGACGGAGCCATTGCGGCAGTGGATGCGCCAGTCGCCGAGGTCCTCCTTGGTTATGTCGTAGCCCATCGCGTGGCTCACGACCGGCGGCCCGGCGACGAAGAGCTGGGAGATGTCGCGCACCATGACGGCAAAGTGGCCCAGTACCGCCTTGGCTGCGCCGATGCCGACGACACTGCCGAGGAGCATGTTCACCACTGGCACTGTGCTCAGTTGTTCGGCGTAAAGGCTGCTGCCGAGATGGCCGGGGAGGAACGAACCGCCGCTTCCGGTCACGCGCGGCCGGCCAGCGGTGATGGCGCCGGTGCTCTCCTGCGCGTTGCTTTCGCCGTCCCGCTTCTGCGCCGGGACCATCGAGGCCACGCTGCCACCGCCGGACGAGCCATCGAGGAGCCGGACCGATGGCACGAGCAGCTCGATCGAGAGGCGGTCGAGGTGGCTGCTCTTGGCGCCGATCGCGCCGTCGGAGTGGCCGCCCCGCGAGGTGAAATCGTCCGCGCAGACGATGGTCTTGCGGCCGTGAATGGTGCCCCAGCCGCCGACGTGATTCGCGGGGGTGAAGTCGGCAACCCGGCCGTCGTCGTCGTAGGAGATGAACCCGGCGCCACTGCCAACTTCGCGGAAGGAGCCGTCGTCCAATAGGAGCGAGATTCGTTCGCGGCAGTCAAGCTTGCCACGGCTGCGCTGCCGCACGACGCCGGGGTCGCTTGAGCCGGGCGCGAGACGATTGAGCGCGAGCCGCTTGAGCGCGCCAACCTCCTCCATCACCGGTGCCCACGTCTCTGCGACTGGGATAACAGGCGCCGCCACGCCGCTCCCTGCACCGGGTGCGATCGCCGCTACGACCTGCCCCGGGGCCAGCGATTGCCCGGTTGCGAACGAACCGAGCGCGGCAACAGTCCCGGCACACGGGGCGATGATGACGGTCTCCATCTTCATCGCGCTGACGATGAGGATCGGGTCGCCCTCGGAGACGCGGTCGCCAACGCTGACCGGGCAGGACACCACTTCCCCGGCAAGGGGACACGTGACCGCCTCCATGCCTTCGTCGACTTCGATTCCTACAACCTCGACGTTCGATGCGATGGGTCCCGGCCCGGTCATCGAAACCGATTGCTGTTCAAGCAGCGAGAGCGGCCCGTTGCCGTGCGAAGCGGCTGCGCTCGCAATCTTCAGGTTCTCCGCGAGGAAGCTGGTGCGCGCGTCCCCGCCACGAAACCCGGGATGCGAGAGGATGGCCCGGAGCTGGGGCAGGTTCGTTGGCAGGCCAGAGATGTGGAACTCGTCCAGCGCTCGAACCGCCCGGTCGGCGGCGGAGACGAAGGAGCCGGAAGAGTTCGAGGAGGCGATAACCTTCGCCAGCAGTGGGTCGAACTGCGGTGGCGGCGTGAGCCCGAGATAGCCGCAGGCATCGACGCGGACGCCTGGGCCGCCCGGTTCCTTGTAACCGGTGAGCGAACCCGGGGCGACGGCAACGACCCTCGCCTGGATTGCGAAGCCGCGCGGCTCTGGCACATCGTCCTGCGTTTCGAAACCGAGCGATGCCAGCGACTCACCGGAGGCAATCCGAAACTGCGCCTCCACGAGGTCGATCCCGGTGACCTGCTCGGTAACTGTGTGCTCCACCTGGATGCGCGGGTTGCACTCGATGAAGTAGTAGCTCCCGGTTTCCGGCTCGACGAGGAACTCGAACGTCCCGGCATTCATGAAGTCGGCGGCGCGGGCCAGGCGGATGGCGTCGGCGAAAATGCGTTCGCGCAGCTTCGGGTCGAGTCCCGGCGCCGGCGCGATTTCGACCACCTTCTGGTTACGTAGCTGCACCGAACAATCGCGCTCGTGGAGGTGGACGATGTTGCCATGGGCGTCCGCCAGGACCTGCACTTCGATGTGGCGCGGCCGCACGACCCGCTTCTCCATGAACACCGTGCCATCGCCGAATGACGCCTGGGCTTCGCTGCGGCAGCGCGCAAGGGCCTCGGCCATCCCGGCGTCGGAATCGACCATGCGCATGCCTCGCCCGCCCCCGCCGGCGGCTGCCTTGAGTACGACCGGGTAGCCGAGTTCGTTCGCGAGAGAAATCGCCTGTCCTGGTGTCATGACCGCTTCGGGACTGCCAGGGACCACCGGCACACCGGCAGACTGGGCGAAGCTGCGCGCCCGGATCTTGTCGCCGAACAGCGCAAGCGCATACGGCGAGGGCCCAACGAACCTGATTCCCGCCTCTTCACACAGGGAAGCGAACGACGAACTCTCCGAGAGGAAGCCGTAGCCGGGGTGGATTGCATCGCAGCCCGCCTCTCCGGCCGCCCGGATGAGCCCCGGGGCATCGAGGTAGGCGTTGACGCCGTCGCCGCCCCGGAGCTCGACGGCCCTGGTAACGAAGCGCGTGTGCAACGCCAGCGAATCCATCGGCGCGAAAACTCCGACAGATTCCATTCCGAGCGCGCCGGCGGCCCGCGCGATGCGGATAGCAATTTCGCCGCGGTTAGCGATGAGCACTCTGCGAATGGGAGTGGAATCCTGGCTGTTTTCTGGCATGGCGGTCCTCTTTGGCGTGACTAGTCTGGCTGAGCGGGCGCCGATGGAGGCCATTCGAAGCACCCGTCCGATTGCTCCCCCGGCTCAAGGCGAGAGCTTACGCGCGATTGCACCTTCGGTCAGGGGACGTACGTGCTTAGAACACCGTGGCGACACCTGCGGCTACGGCAAGAGGCGCGAACGAGTAGAGAGCCGTCCAAAAGTTCGCATTGCAGCGGGCGATGGCGATGACGGCGGAGTATAGTCCGCGCCATGCACGCTGACTCGCCCGGAAACCGGTCCTGATGAGCCTCCTCGATGGGTTCGTCGTTGTCGAATTCGCCCACCCGCTGACCGAATACGCGGGCCATGTGCTCGCCGGCCTCGGGGCGACGGTCTGGCTGGTCGAGCCGAGCGCCGGGAGCGACACCCGGCAGCGACGTCCGTTCGCGAATGGCGCCAGTGAATCGCGAAAGAGCATCCCGTTTCTCGCCCGAAACCTGAACAAGAAGAGCGTGGCGATCGACCGCAATTCGGACGCTGACCTTCGGCTGCTGCAGGACTTGCTCTGCGCTGCCGACGTGGTGCTCGATGCCTCGACCTCGGAGTTTCACGCCCAGGTGGAATCGGCGCGCCCGGGCCGACTGGTGACCGTCACCGACGACATGGGCCTCGGTTCGAGTTCGATTGTCGGGTTCGCGGCAAGCGGCGGCCTTTCGTCGAGTGGCTGGCCACATCAGCCGCCCTGCAACGCACCGTCATGGCTCGCGCTCGACGCCGCAGGGATTTACGCCGCTGGGATGGCCATCGCCGCCTGCTTCGTGGACAACGGCAGCGAGCCAATCGCCTACGACATCCCCTACGCCGAAGCCGCACTAGCCGGCATCACCCCGTGGACGCGGCCGCTGCACTCGTACGGAATGGTCGTCTCCGGGCAGGGCGCCGCATCGGCACGGCTCGGTGCTGGCCCCTATCCCATTCTTCGCTGCCGGGACGGGTTCATCCGCGTCCTAACGGCCCGGGGCCGCCAGTGGGACGCCTGGCTCGAGTTGCTCGGCCATCCGGAAGCACTGGCCTCCGACGAATGGAACGACGGCCGCTTCCGCGCGGCCAACTTCGAGGTCATGGTCGCCATCGCGTCCGAGATCGTGGCCGACCGGAGTGTCGATGACCTGTTCAAGGCCGGACAGTCGCTCGGCCTGACGATTACGCCCGTCCTGAGCCTCGACGCCGTTATGTCCGACGAACATGTCCAGGCGCGGCAACTTTTTACGACCGTTCTCGACCCGGACCTCGGCGCGATCCAGGTTTTGCGGCCGCCCGTTCGCCTGCCGAATGCGAAGCCGCAAGTGCCCGCGCCGTCCCTCGGTCAGCACAGCGACGAAGCCGCAGCCTTCGTCGCCAGCCATTCTCCGGCGCTCGAACGGTCCGCCGATTCGGCCGCGAACGGCACCCGTGATGACGCTTCGGCAGCACCGCATCTTCCGCTCGCGGGAATTCGCGTTCTCGAATTCGGCGTCGGCGCGGTGGTCCCCGAGGCCGCCTCGATGATGGCGCTGCTTGGTGCCGAGGTTATCAAGGTCGAATCGCGTCACCACCTCGACTTCCTCCGCCAGCTAGGTCTCAACGGCCCCGGCGACTTCAACAATTGCCCGTCGTTCAACCAGATGAACCTCGGCGTGAAGAGCATCGCCGTGGACTTGCGGAGCGAGGAGGGCCAGGCCGTCGCCCGCGGATTGGTCGCCGGCAGCGACGTGGTCATGGAGAACATGCGCGGCCCGGTGATGGCGAAGTTTGGCCTCGACTACGAATCAGTTCGCAAAATCCGGCCCGATATCGTGTATCTCAGCAGCCAGGGCCTCGGTTCGGGGCCATACGGCGGCTTCCAGACGTTCGGGCCGAACCTCCAGACCTTCGCTGGCGTGACCTCGGTCTGGGCGCACCCGGACGACCCGCACCCGGTCGGCTCGACCCTCAATCACCCGGACCACCTCGCCGGAAAGCAGGCACTGGTTGCCTTGCTTGCTGCGCTGAAACGCCGTGCCGCCACGGGCGAGGGGTGCTACCTCGATTGCGCGCAATTCGAAGCTGCGGCGGCACTTATCGGAGACAAATTTCTCGCACAGCAGCTTTCGGACGCCCCGGTTCTCCCGCTGGGCAACCGCAGCCTGGATTTCGCGCCGCACGGGTGCTATCCCTGCCTCGGCGAGGACCAGTGGTGCGCGATTGCGGTTGAAACGGACGAGCAGTGGGCGACCCTGGCGCATGTCGTGGGGGGCGAACTGGAGAATCGCAACGACCTGCAGACGGCGGGCCAGCGGCTGCTGCTGGCGGACTCCATCGACCCGGCGCTGGCGGCGTGGACGCGCTCCCGCACACCAGCAGAGGCCGAGGAGACGCTTCGTGCGGCAGGCGTGCCAGTCTCGCGCGTGGTCACCGGCGATGACCTGGCGGCCCGGGAGGATTGGCATGTGGAGGGGCTCTTCCAGTCCGTTCCGCACCCGACGGCCGGTGCTCGCTGGCACACCGGGCTGCCTGTGCGAGAGCGCGGCCGCGGCAGGCTGCCCGTCCTGCGCGCGCCTCTCCTCGGCGAACACGACCAGGAGATCTACCTCGGCGCCGGACTTTCAACGGAACAGATCAGCCAGTTCGCCGCCGCCGGCACGATTGGCTACTGATCGCCGGCGAAATTCAGTTCGGCGCAGGTGGACCCGTTCTTCGATCTACTTGCCGGCGTCAGAGCCAGGGCATCGGCTGCCTGATCGAACATGCCGGGAGGGA
>JBBSKE010000113.1:0-9652 GCA_038256595.1 Tepidiformales bacterium
CGGTCCATTCCGGGCAATACCGCGGGATCATCTCCTTCGCCTCGTTTACAAGGTCCTGGAAGCGGCGGTCATCGAGCTGGGGATCGGGAATGGGCATTGGTGCTCCGGACGGGCAAGTCTAGCTGGCCTGCGCGGCCGCGGGGACTTCCTCGATAAGATAGAAAGGATAGACCAGGGTTCGCTCGTCCTTGGTCCCGCGGATGAGATAGCTGACCTGGATCTCCATCATACGGATGTCATCGCGGTTGAACCCGGCGATTACGTCGACGATTTCGATGCGCGGCTCCCACATGCCCAGGGCCTCTTCGACGTACTGGCGTGCGAGATTCAGGGTGTCGTCAGTCGAGGGCGCGAAGATCAGTTCGTGTACTCGGCAACCGAAAGCGGGGCGCATCACGCGCTCGCCGAGGCTGGTCGAAAGCACGATCCCGATCGCCTGCTCAATATCGACGGAACCGCCAACCAGGGAGATTCCGCCGGCGAAGTTCGTCCCAAGCGGGAACGACCACCCGGTTCCGACGATGTCTGCTTCTTTTGCCATTGCCGAATCGCCTCCTCGCGCATCCAGTTTTCCGTTCCGGGTCAGTTAATCTGGACGACGCCGCCCTTGATGGTGGTGGTCGCCGAACCCGAGACTTCGACCTGGGCGCCGTCGATTTTGACCCCAGCGGTACCCTTGATCTCGATGTTCGCTGCGTTCAGCGTGATTTTCGAGGTCGCATCGAGGGCGATTTCGCCGGCGCTCTTAATCGTGATCTTGTTCGAAGCGGTCTCGATGACGATCGAGTTGTTGCCCGACTGGTCGATAACTTCGATCTTGCCCGCTCCGCTCGTGTCATCCAGACGAATAATGTGGCCGGTACGCGTCTTCCACACGCGATGGACAACCTCGCCCGACTTCACGGCAGCCGAATCGGGCGTCGTATCGACTCCGTTCCAGAGCGCACCGAGGATGTAGGGCCGGTTGAAATCGCCGTGTTCAAAAGCGATGGCAACTTCGTCGTTCACCTCCGGCAGGCAGAAGAAGCCGCGGTCGTTCCCCGCCATCGGAGAAATCCAGCGTGCCCAGGCACTTTCGACCTGTTCGTCGAGCCAGGGAAACATCACCTTGACGCGGCCCATCTTGTCGGGGTCCTCGTTGTTTGTGACCACGCCGATCGCGATGCCCGTGTTCACTCGCCCGGTCATGGTCGGGCTCATCTGCTGCGGGTTGCGGGCGAGCAGGTCGGCCGTGGTTTCGGCGCCGAAGCCGGTAATCGTAAAGCGAACCAGGTAATGGCCACCCTCGTAGATGTGGCGCGCTCCTGTGACGATGTACTCCCCGTTGAAGCGGCCCTGGTTGATGATGGTGACGCGTGAGCCGGCCCGGATCTCGGGGTTGCCGAGTGCGGTGCCCTCAGCCCGGAAGTCGCGCGCCCAGTAGTTCGCGAGCAGGCTCTCAGCCTGGGTCTTCGCGTGAGATTGGTCTTCGACGGCCACATCCGTCACGTGAAGGATAGCCGCTTTCGTGCCCGCGGCAGAATCGAACATGGCGACGCTGCGCTTCCCGAATTCGGAGCGTTCCGCCATCGAATCAGCCCGGTTCGCCTTCCCGAGAATCGCGCGCTTGGCCTTCGCGTCCCAGCCGTGCGATTCGACACTGCCCACCTGGCCGGAGGAGCTCATTCGGGGGTGGAATGCGAGCAAGTTTTTGCCTAGGTCGAGCTCGACCGATTTTGAAGCGAAGTGGTCGAACCGCTTGAACGAAAGTTTCGGCCCAATAACGGACATAATCCGCCCGCTCGCACGCGCCCGCTCCTGGAGAAACGAAAAGTCCGAGACATTGTCCTGGATGAGGTGCTCGTAGACTGTGCTGGTCGAATCGGTCTCGACGGAGAGCCCGTATTCGGCCCCGATCTGCTGTGCGATGTCGCTATCGGAAACGCGCTGCCAGCTGCGGATGCGGGACCCGTTCTGGAGCCGGTGCGAACTGTCATAGGCGCGAATCGTGAGCGACGTGTGGCCGGTTTCGTCGAAATCGCCCTCAATGGCGACCAGATCGCCGGAGAACGCCTCGACCGTCGGCGCTTGCGGCCCGGGCGTCGTGGGCGCGAAGGCGGAGATGTTGTGACCGAGTCCGATTTTCGCTTCGTCCGACCATTTCGAGCCGTTATTCAGCACGATCATGCACATATCGGGCAGGAAGAGGTTCTGATCGACCTCGATCGAGCGAACCGCGTCCATGAGGCCCTGGACCTCGGCGCCATCGATCATGACGTTCCAGTGAGTGAGCGTGCTCTGCGGCGCGGTGGTCATCGCTAGACCACCTTCATTCGCACGGGTTCGACCGGCGGCACGATGATCGTTCGGCCCGGGTCGAGCCGCCGCGGATTATCGATGTTGTTCGCGCGCGCCAGCGAACGCCACTGGTTCGCATCTCCGTATTCTTCGACGGCGATACGATCGAGCGTCTCCCCCTCGGAGAGCACGCGCAGGCGCTGGCCCTCAGCACCCCCGGAGGTCGGGTTCTGCCCGGGGAACGAGGTGGCATCCTTCGCCTGCTTGAGCGAAACATCGACCGTGCACCGCACCGGTGTGCCGTCGTCGAGGAAGAGCGTGAACTTCTGCGCGATCTGCGTGATCACTGCCTCGAAGGTCCAGAGGCGGTCGCCCTTGCCCCATTCGAAAATGACATGCTGCGGCTCGGATTTCTTGCTCTTCGCGTTCTTGTTCTTGGGGTCGACCATTGCGAGTTTCCAGAGCGCATTGGTGAACTCGGAGCGCACATCGTGGCCGCAGTCGGTCGTGTCGAAGAAGAGCTGGAGCGTGACAACCGCTGGCATGCCGCCCTTGAACTCGAGCGCCGGGGTGTTCGCGCCCTTCTGCTTCGCCTCGGTCCACTGGATCGCGCGCGTCACGGAGAACTCGGTCGGGTTGAACTGGAAGACGACGGCGTCTCCGGGGCCGCCATCCTTCGGGCGGATCCGGCCCTTGAGCGGCTTCCCACCATCCGATTGGAGGACGCTGTTGTACAGGTGCTTGGCCATCGCTGTTCCTCGCTTTCGAATCTAGAATCCGCGCTGCCGTTCGCGTTCAATGTGAAGCTTGTGGCGGATGATAGTCCACACTTTGTCTGCCAGCTTGTCGACATCGGCGTCGCTGGTGGCTGCAGCGGCGCCTTCCGCCGATGGGTCCGCCGTCGCGGCTGGCGGCGGCTGGGCGGGTGTTGCCGGACTGCCTTGCGAGACGAGGTCATCGCCACTGCCGCCATCGTCTGGCGCTGGTGGCATGCGCCGAACCGCAGGCGGCAGTTCCGTGCGAGCCTGGCTGCTTGCCGCCGAAGACGACCACGGGCCGGCCGACTGTGATGCGGCCACACCGCCGCCGGCCTGCCGCTCGGCCGACGAAATCATCCGTGCAATGACGGACTCGGTGCCGCCCGCGCTCGGACCGTTGGCGAACGGTTGGGAAAGTTCCGGGAGTGCCCCCTGGCGCGACATCGACGACAGCGCCGGCATCTCCGGGAGGGAGGTCGATGATCGCGCCGCGGCCATGCCAGGTCCCGCCGCCGCCCGTTGTACCTCGCGCGCGACGGTCCGCGGGATGGGCGCAGACGACCGGGTAACGACTGGGTTCGAACCGGGCACGGAGGTTGCGTTGGCCCGCTGGCTTCCGATAATCGCGCGGGCGGGTCCGCCTGTGGTATGGGCGAGGGTAGCGAACGCGTTGGGCGTGCCTGCCGGGCCGCCGGGAGCGAGCAGGGAACCGCGAGAGCCAGGCACGACCGGGCCATCGGTCTGCGGTTCGAAGCTTCGCGAGACGCCGGGCGAGCTCGGCTCGACCGCTGCGGCGCGGGCAATCGTCGAAAGGCCAGCAGCTTCCGAATCCGGCCCGGGGAAGGCCGCCGAAGCCGCGATGGCACTGCCCTGCGGCGCATCGACCATTTCCGGCAGAGTGTCATAACTGTTGCCGGGCGCGGTCGAACCTGCTTCTGCGATGGTTCGCGCCAGTGGGCCTTGCCCCCCGGCCGCGTCGTCCAGCGGACTGTTTGGCGGCGAAGCAGCCATCGGGAGTTGGGGAGGAGGTGCGCTCGAGTCCGGTCCCGGAATCACAGCGCCCTGGGATGCGGATGCGCTGCCGTGTCCCGCCGCTTCGCGAGCTGCCGTTCCCCGACCCATGCTGCCCGGTGTACCGGTCGCCGTCCGGGTAAACGTGGCCGGCGATTCTCGCTGGCGCAGCACCACGGCTGGCCGAAGGACGTCGCCGGTTGCGACCGATGCCGTCGCCGGGACGGGCGGTGCGCCGATTTGTCGCGCGGCCACGGGCAGCGCTGCATCCGCGCGCTCGCCGGAAGTTGCCGGGTCGAAGGACCTCGCGACGACCGGAACCCGTGGCACGGCGATCGTCGCGGGTGCGTCCAGACTAGCGTGGTCGCCCAGGCCGCTCGGCGACGGCGCTGCGGCCGCCGAAACTGACCCGCCAGTCGTCCCGGTCGCAGTCGGAGATTCGACTCCTTCGTCCCGGACCGAAACTGGGGAAGGGCTCGAAACCGACTCCGCAGCGGCGATAGCGCGCGAGATGCTCGGCGGTTCGGTCGCGGGTGCGGTCGAACCGGGCTGCTCGTCCCGGGTGACCGGGCTGGCCGTGGCGACGACCGGCATCTCGGGCGGCGAATCGGCGGTACTCACAGGCGCAATCGCACTCGCTCGCGCTATTGCCGGCGAATCAGCTCCGGAGAGGCCGGAATCGCCCCCTGGTGGAACCAGCTCGTGGGGAGACCTGCCAGGATCGACGGGCTCCGCGTCAGGTTCGACCATCCGGGCGACAATCAGGCCAGCGGGACTCGCCGGAGCACTCTCATCTGACGAGGCCGGCTCTCGGGGGCTCGCGGTGGTCAAAGGCGGCCCTGGGTCGCCCGTCACCGTCGCGGCTTGCGAATCGTCTGCGGAGGTTTGTGAATCGCCGGTCGCCCTGACCGTTTCGGAGGTCTGTCGAGCGACCACGGGCAAGGATGCAGGTTCCCTCCCAGGGGCGCTCGAACTCGAAGCGGGCGAGGCAGCAGCAGCGGCGGTCGGTACCGCCGAGGTCGGGCTCACCGTCTCTGCCTGCCGTAAGACGGTCGCTAGCCTGTCTGCTTCGGATGAGGAGTCTCGAACCACCTGCCCGGCGGCAACGTCGACGTCTGCGACTGCGGATTCGGCCGGTGCTCGCTGTGCAAGAGCCGCGGGAACTGTCGGGAGGTCCGAATCGCCGCGGCGTTCGACCCCGGGCGCGGCTGCCTCACCGGTCGCCGCACGTGCGGCAGCGCGAGGAGGTGACGGCGGGTCAGCGACAGGGACTTCGGGTTCCATGCTGCGAGCGATCGCAGGTTCCACAAATGCAATGTTCGAGCCGGACGTGGGTTCCTGTGCCGCATTCGCTCCGCTAGATAAGCCTCCTTCGTCCGAAGAACTGCGCGAAGCAGCGGGCGCCGCCGGAGTTCTCGAATCGGCGGGCGCTGCCGAAGGCGTCGAGTCGGTCGCCGGCGACGGGGCTGGATGCACCGAGTCGGTCGCCGGCGACGAGGCTGCATGCCCCGAGTTTGGCCCCGGCGACGAGGCCAGGGGCGGAGACGCAACGCTCGTCGATAGGGTCCGCGCCACCTCTGTCGATGGTGCGGCGGCGGTCGCGGTCGAGCTTGATTCGGCCGCCGCAATCATCTCTTCGATTCGAGAAGATTCGCTCAATGTGCGGGCGACCGGTGCACTGGGTTCGGAGGTACTTGCGGCCGGGCTGGCGAGGGGCATCTCCGCCGCCGGGGGGGCGTCTGACATCGTCGCGAACGATTCGAGTGTGCCTTCCGAGACTCGGCTGCGAACGCGGCCCGCCGGGGTGCGCTGCACGGGGGAGACGACCGCATTCGCCCGCTCGCTCGACTCCGGCATTCGCCGCACGGGCGAGCCAGCCGGCGATGGGCCCTCGATCAGGGCACGCTGGCGGCCGTGCTGCTCGGCGCTCATCGCCAGGGAGTCGGCCGAACGCGCGCGCGAGACCATCGCGGGCGGAACGGGCGCGAAGTTCGCCGGGTTGATGATGGTGCCGGTTTCGGGCGGGGCCGAATCGTCGCTTTCGGGCTCGACGCCGAACGGGTTGGTCACGCTCATCAGGCTGCCGAGCGACTCTGTGAACTCGAGCGAAGGGTGGCGCTCGCTCGTCATTCGGCTCAACGCGGCTGGTCCGTTCGCGCTCAAGCGGTCGTGGATCTCGGTCGAAAGGCGGCGCACGGCGGGCATGTCGTTCGACCGAGCCGCCTGGCCGAGCACGAGATAGCTGCCCTGCGCTTCGTGCGCGTTGAGCCGGCTCAGGAGCCCGGGATCGGCCTGGAGACCTCGCGCCGGGAGCGCCGGCGCGGGCTCTATCGGAGCCGCAGTGGTGGGCGCTGGTGCTGCCGGAACGGCTCGCTCAATCGGCGGTGACGCTACGGGGGTCGCGACCGCAACTGGCTGTGGTGTCGCTGCGGGGCGCACGGGAGCAGGCTCGTCCAGTCGGGCAAGGCGGCGTACGCGCCGGATCGAGTTCTGCAGGCGGCTCATTTCGGGCGTTCCATCGTGCGGAAGGCGATCTCGAGCGACTCGATTGCGATGCTCGACTGGGTCGTGTTCCAGGAGGGCCCGGTCCACTTCACCGGGAACGCGCCGACCAGGTTCCATCGCCCCGAGGTCGGCTTCGTTCCGCTGCCACTTTTCCCTGCGAAAGCGACAATCGAGACGTCACGCCGGGGGTTCTCGCCGCTCCCGCTGGATGTCCACTGGAGCGTCTTCAGGTACCAGTCCCAGAGTTCCTGGTCGTCCGTCATGCCCCACTTGAGGGTCACGTTGCCGAAACTCGTACGGCCCGGGAACTTGTGCGTGTGTTCGTTCAGCCCGCCTTCTTTGTACTCGAAGACTTCCATCTGGGCGGACATGCCGGTGACTTCGGTGAACGCGGCGACCATCACGTTGCCCACTTCGAGCCCGAAGTTGAAGACTGTCGTGGGATCGACAAGGGCGTGCGAGCCGGCCGGTGGTGCCACGAACTTCTCCTCAGACGCCCGCGGCGTCGATGATCCGGCGATTGATGGAGGCTACCTCATCGACCCACCGCCGGCGTTCCTGGTGGTCGAGTTCGAGGACGGCTTCCGGGCTCCAGTGCAGGTGGTAGGAGAGGTACGCTACCTCCTCGTAGAGCCGTTCGAGGGGGTAGCCGGGGATCCCCCCAGTGTCGATAAGTCCACTTCGAGCGTCCCGCTGCAATGCGGGCAGGTCGCCTCCACGTAGGTCGAATTGTGTTCGTTTACCTGCCGGTAGAATCGCTGGAGGAAGGCGAGGTCGCCGGTGAACAGGTTCTCCACTTCGAAGGTCGTGATCCGGTCGATCGTGCCGAGGCGGACGATGACGCGGGAGAGAAGCGTGACCACGAGGTAGGCCTGGTTCTGGCGCACCCGCGCGTCACGCAGCGGCGCGATTTCGTCCATCGCCGTGGCGAGACGCATCACGCCACGCTTGTGAACGGTCCCTTCCGGGTCGACATACCCATGCGGCAGGGTAAATTCGAACTCGGTCTGCAGGCCGGGGTTAGCCGCCAAACGCGTTGCCTCCCAGGGTAGTGAAGCCGCCGCGAATTGCTCGCGGCGGCAGATGGTTAGGAGATGCGCTCAATCTTCTCGTGGACGATGACCAGCTCTTCGATGCCCACCTCGTTCGAGTCGGATTTCGGCGTTGGGCCGGTCACCTTGGAGGGCCAGCCCTCCTTGAAGTCCCAGCGAGCGACGATCGAGCCTTCCTGGTCATACATCATGATCGAGCCGTTCTTGCGAGCGCCGGAGACGTTGCCGTCTTCGACCATCTTGCGCCATGTCCAAATGTCCATGCTCGCGGTGATGCCACGCTTCAGGGTGATGTCGCCCCACTTCATGCGGCCCGGGATCTTGCGGACAATCTCGCCGCCCTTGCCGTCGTTGAGCTTGTGCTCGACCACTTCATGCTCCGAGCCAAGGCCCGAGACTTCGGTAAAATAGCCGCTGATGCTCCCGCTGACCTCGACGCCAAAGTTAAATGAGACAAGCGGGTCGCCGGTGACGGCATCGTTCGTTGCTGGCATGACACTACCTCCGTTGGTGTGTGGGTTTCAGGGGACGAGGGGCTTAGCCCTCCGCCTCCGGGCTCCACTGGCTGATGCGGAAGATGACGAATTCGGCCGGCTTCACCGGCGCAACGCCGATATCGACGATCAGTTGGCCAACGTCGCGCGTTGCGAGCGGGTTGTTTTCCGCATCGCATTTCACGTAGAAGGCTTGCGCCGCCGTCGCACCGAAGAGCGCACCCCGGGTCCATTCGCGAGTAAGGAAGGCCGAGACGTCGCGCTTTACGCGGCCCCAGAGGAATTCGTCGTTCGGTTCGAACACGACCCACTGGGTGCTCACCTGGATGGACTTCTCAAGGTAGTTGAACAGGCGGCGGACGTTGAGGTAGCGCCACGACGGGTCGCTCGAGAGCGTTCGCGCGCCCCAGATGCGAATCCCGCGGCCCGGGAACGAACGCACGCAGTTGACGCCGTTCGGGTTGAGCACGCTCTGCTCCGAGTTGGTCACGTTGACCGGCAGGCCGAGGACGCCACGAATGACTTCGTTGGCCGGCGCCTTGTGGACGCCGCGCTCGCCATCGGAGCGGGCCCAGACGCCGGCGATGTGGCCGGACGGCGGGATGGTGATGGAGGTGCTGGTCGCGCCCGGTGTCGGGTTCGCGACGCGAATCCAGGGGTAGTAGAGGGCGGCGTACTTGGAGTCGTACCCGGCTTCGACCATGCGCCAGTTCTGCGCTTCCTGCGGGTTCATGTCCGGCAGCGGGTCGATAATCGCGACCCGGTCACCCATGCGTTCGCAGTGGGCGATCATGCCGAGCTGGATCGCCTTGACGCCTTCGCGGTCGAGGGCGCCCGCCTGGTAGGCGGCCATGATGTCCGGCGCGCAGAGGATGGTCACTTCGTCGATGGCTTCAAGGCCCCCGAGACCGGTGCGTTCGAGGACGTTGCCCTCGTAGCGGTCCGGGCTGAGCTTCTCGACTGCCTGCGGTGCGGGAGCGGTGAGCGCGAAGGTGCCGGTGGCAGGGGCGCGTTCGACCGGCGAGAGGCCAGTCACGCGGACTTCTTCCATGACCACGAGAGTCGAAGTCTTGTTCACCACTTCGAGAATGTTCTTGGGGCCGCGAGACATGCTCAGGCCTTCGAACTTCTCTTCGGTGGCGCCCTGCTTCACGGTGACGGTGAACGAATCCTCGGGAGCGTCGGCGATTTCGACGGTTACCGGGTCCGGGCTGCCGTTGTCGCGCGCAACTGCACGGAGGGAGACCGGGTTACCCGTGCCGCGAGCGAGGAGCTCGGCGGTCGGAGACGGGGGAGCAATCTGCTTGTCGCGGTCGCCATTGATGCGAGTCACGTAGCAGAGGGTTCCGCCGTTGTTGAAGTATCCATAGACCGCGTGCGCAAGGTAGGCGCCGGGGATGAATTCTCCGAACGTTTCGACGAACTGGGTCCAGTTCGCGACCATGATTGGCCGACCGGTGGGACCCTTTGCCGCGATGCCGAGGAACGCCGCTGTGGACGTCCCGACACCTTCAATGGGCTTTGTTCCCCGATCGACTTCCTCGACGTAGACACC
>JBBSKE010000114.1:0-9599 GCA_038256595.1 Tepidiformales bacterium
GGGCGGCGAGGCCGACGGCGAACTCGAAGTGCGACAAGCCGTCCGCAGCCGCATCAAGGCCGGCTGCGACTGGATCAAGATCATGGCGACCGGCGGCAACATGACTCGCGGCACGAACACCTTCGCCGCCCAGTACACGGTCGATGAGCTGCGCGCCTGCATCGAAGAGGCCCACCGCCTGCGCAAGAAAGTCGCCGCTCACTGTCACGGCACCGTCGGGATACGCGTCGCGGTCGAAGCGGGCGTCGATGCCCTCGAACACTGCTCCTTCACCTCGCCGGACGGCTTCGATTACGACCCGGAGGTCACCCGCCAGGCGGTGGCGAAGGGCATCCTCGTCTCGCCGACCGTCTCAGTGGGTTTTCGCACCTGGCCCGATGACGGCCGGAAGCAGGAGCGCGCGCGCATCGTCCAGGACCAGTTCGCGCAGGGCAGCAAGTTCATCATGAGCACCGACTGCGGCATCCCTGGCGTCCCCCACGAGGCACTGGCGGGCGGCATGCAGGTGCTCTCGGAACTGGGCGCACTGTCGCCGGTTGAGACGATGAGACTCGCGACCAGCCTCGCCGCCGAGCGCCTCGACCTGCCCGATCGCGGCGTCATCGCCCCTGGCAAGCGCGCCGACCTGCTCGTGGTCGAAGGCGACCCAACCAGCGACCTCGTTGCGCTCGAACGGGTGCGGCTCGTGGTCAAGGCGGGCGAAATCGTCTATCGCCGCGGCCCCGAATAGCTCGCATGGAGCGCACGTCGTTCGCCAGCCCGGAAATGGCCCTCTGCTTCGACAAGATCGACCGCTGCATCTCGCGGATCGTCGAGATTACGGTCGAATGCGACGAGCGTGCAGGCGACGTGCCACCGGTGCCAGGCGCGAACAGCCTCGCGTCCATCGTCAGCCACGTGCTCGCGAACGTCGCCGAGAACATCCTCGGGACGGTCGGCGGCGCTCTCATCTCACGCGACCGAGACGCCGAATTTGCGAGTACCGCGAGCGTTGCTGACCTGCTCGAGCGCTGGGAGGCTCTTCGTCCGAAACTTGCGGCGGTGGCGGCCTCGATCCCGACATCGGAGCTACTCGCACCTCGCCGGCACCCGCGCAGGGGCGAAATCCCGGTCCTGGAGGTCTTCCTCGTGGTCCTTCGCCACATGGGCGAACACGAGGGCCACGCCCAGCTCACGCGCGACTGGCTGCTAACAGGGGTCGAATCGCGTTAGCTACCGCGAATCGGGCTAACTGCCTCGATTAAAGACGGCTTCGAGGGCAGCCATTCGCCGCTTATCCTTTTCGCGCGCTTTGGCGAGGCGAAGGTCCACTCGCCGCGATTGGCGCGCTTCGTACCGCAGCCAGTGCACCGCCAGCCCGCCGAGCACGACCATGAACACCATGTTCCCGCCGAGCCAGAGAATCGCGATCGAGAGGCGCTGGTCGAGCATCGCCTCAGGCGCCCATGAGGGTGGATTCGCGGCGAAATTCTCGTGGAACGGCGACGACATGCTCAGGAACATGCCGCCGAAGAGCGCCTTGTGCACCATTTCGACGAGCACGTAGAGCAGCCGCAGCGGGTGCGCCATTCGCCAGCGCATCGGGTCGGCGCAGAGGGCGGGCATCCAGAACATCAGCGAAACGAGCAGCAACGAGGCCAGTTGGAGTTCGCGGACGAGGAGATTCCGCGTCGCGAATTCGGCGAGACGGCTGAACTGCCAGAGATAGGTCGTCACCGCGAAGGCGAGCCAGCCGGCTACCGGGAAGGTCAGCGCCGACATGACGCGGCCGCGATAGCCTGCCCGCAGCCGCTTCCGCCAGGGCTTCCCGGAGGCCCGGAAAGCGAGCGTAAGCGGTGACCCCAGGACCAGCAGCGGCGCCGCCACCATGGTCAGCACGAGGAAGCCGACGAACGCGACCCAGAGCGCCTGGTTGCCATAATGCTCGAGCGGCGACAGCGTTGACACGCCCGTGAGTAGCAATCCGAGGTAGAAGGAGACCACCTTGCGGCGGGGATGGGGAGTGCTCGCGCGACGCAGCGCGATGGCGTACCACGTGCCCGCCGCCACGATCAGGGCGACCCACGGCAGGCCAAAAATCAGCAACTCAGGGAACTCGCGCACTGCCGTCCTCCAGCATATGCAGAGCGTACCACTCGCCGGGAAGGCTGCGTATGACCCTTACCAACGTAAAGGGGGGTGCCCCGCTCCGCGCCAGGCACCCCCCAATCGCTCCGCCAGCGGCGACCTCCGCGGCTACTTGCGCCGGGCGGTGGGGGCGAGTTTCCGCTGGCTGATGACGATGGCGCCACTGGTCGCGACCAGCATCGCGCCGAGAACGACCACGGCAGAGGCGAAATTCGAATCCGCGGTCACGTTCGTGAGGCCAGCGTTACCGGTGTTCGGCGGCATCGGAGCGTTCGGGCGAGGCGTCGCCGTGGCGGGCGGCGGCGTCGCCGGGGCTGGGGCAGCTTCGAGGCGAATGGCGATGCCGCTCACGTTCACGCCGCTCCCGATAACGCCGATCTCCGTCGTCATGCCGGTCGTGAGGTCCACGCGGTAGAGGCGCGAGCCCGTGGCCGCTGTCGGCCGGTTCGCGAGGTAGGCGCCGCCCGGCCCGATGTCGAAGGCCACTTCCTGCGAAGTGGTCACGCCGAGCATTCCGACCGTGTTCAGGGTGCCATCGTTCGGCGGGTCCTGGCGCACGAGGGTCGCGCTGGCGGCGTCGATGTCGAAGAGCACGGTCCCGGTGGCCGGGTCGTTGTCGGACATCGTGTAGGCAGCCGCGGCGATCGCCTTCGGGGCGGTGGCGTTCGTGTCGCCGGCCTTATAGGTAAGCGTGCCGTCGGTGAATACGACCGCGCCGGTGTCCGGGTGGAGGCGCAGGTTCTGGCCCGAATCGGTCACGAGGCGGATGCGGTCGACGGTCGGGTTGAAGTCGAAGCCGACCTGGGTGCCATCGATAGCGGGCGTGAACGGGCCACCAATTTTCGTTGCCGCGCCAGTGGAGGTGTTGATGGTGTAGAGCTGGGAGCTGCTGCCCACCGCGTAGAGCTGGTTGTTGGCCGGCCGGAAGTCGATGCCGAGGATGGTCTCGCCGGCGTTCAGGCCGGTGATGGTCATCGGCGCGCTGGCGTTGCCGGGCGAACCGGGGGCAAACGAGATGATCGCGTTGCCGCCGGTGAGGGCGAAGACGGTATCGCCTGGGGCTGCCGAGGCAGGTCCGCCAGCCGCGAACGTGCCCGCAAGGACCGCAACAGCGGCGCCGAATCGTAGAGGAATACGCATTGGAATCTCCTGGCGCGGTTGCGCCTGTGCTTTCCTTTACGTAGCAGGAGGCTGACCTGTTCACCGCGGAGGAGGAATCGAGCGCACCGCCATGTGCCGCCTTAACTCACTGGGGCTAATAGTCGAGCGGGTTATTGTTGCCGGTGAAGGCGTCGCGCTGTGCGGAAAGCCGCGACCGCTCGGCGATCAAGCGCAGGATCTCGATCGCCTCGGCCGTGGTTATCTCTTCTCCGGCCTCCGCCTGGAGCCCCGCGATCCTGGCATCGAGCGCGCGAATCGCGTTCTCGAGGGCCTCTGGCGAAACGGCGCCAGTGCCTCCGGAAGACGTGTCGGGCTGCGGCGGCCCCGGTTGGGGTGGCCCAGGTGGCCCCTGGCCGGGAGGCGCGTTCGGGTCCGGAGTACCGTCTGGCCCGGGAGTAGCGTTCGGGTCGGGAACACCAGGGCCGGGAGTACCATCAGGGCCGGGAGAACCAGTGCCAGGGTCAGCCGTCGGTGACCCGCCCGGTGGCTCGTCGCCGTCCGTTGGATCCGGGTCCTGTTGTTCCTCTTGCTGGGCGATGAGCAAGCGCAGCACGACTTCGTAGTCGTGGCGGAAATCGTCATTCGAGGGTTGCAAAGTGAGCGCGCGCTTGAACGAGGCCAGCGCTAGCGGCAGCTGCTCTTCGGCGAACTCCGCTCGGCCGATGAGCGCCTGGGCCGCTGCCCGCTGCCGGTCGTCGCGCGAGAGGAGGACGCGGCGGGCGGCCTGCTTGGCGTCTTCGTGCTGGCCGGCGACGGTGTAGGCAGTGGCGAGATTGAGGCCGACGCGGCCGTCGTTCGGCGTCAGCGCCCGGGCTTCGAGAAAGAGCTCGATGGCGCGCCCCGTATCCCCGGACTCGAGGGCGGCGCGGCCCCGCTCGTTGACCGAGTACACCTCGGTCGCGCAGCCGGGTAGCAGGGCGAGAACAGCCATGCCCACGCCTGTCAGCGCCCCACGCCGCCCGATGCGCGCGAACAGCCGCTGGCCGACGGTCACGAGCACGATGGCCGCCAGCGCGGCGCCCGCGAACCACTGGAAGCGTTCGACTGGGAACGTCGATTCCTGCTCATCGACGATCACCTGCTGGCGGGCGGAGAGCTTCGCCAGCACCGCGCCTGGCATCTGCGAGAGGTCCGAGCCGAGATATCGGCCGTTCGCCGCCGCCGCAACGATGCGCAGGAAATCCTCGTTCAGGCGCGTGACGATGGGCGCACCGGCAGCATCAGGCTTGAAAATCTCGCCCTGCGAGGCGCTGTCGAACACAGGCACGCCGGCGCCATCTGTCGTGCCGGCGCCGGCGACGATGAGGTCGATGCCGGCCGCCTGGAGTGCCTGGAGGCTGGTCGCCGGGTCGCCGCCGAGGTCGTCGCCGTCGGTGATCAAGAGCACCACGCGCCCGGCTTCGCGTTCGAGGTCGAAGGCCGAAAGTGCGAGATCCAGCCCGGCCGCCGCATCAGTGCCGGTTTTGAGCAAGACTGGACTCGTCTCGAGCGAATTGATGACCTGCCGCGCGGCCGCAAGGTCCGACGTGAGCGGCATCCGCAGCCGGGCCGAGCCTGCGAAGACGACCAGGCCGACGCGGTCGCCGCCGATGACGTCGAGCACCTGGTTGAGCGACGTCTTGGTCGCCTCGATGCGCGAAGGGGCGACGTCGCGGGCGTCCATGCTGCGCGAGACATCGAGCACGATGACCAGTTCGGCGCCGTTCCGTGGCAGCGAAGAGACGCGCTCGCCCCATTGCGGCTGGGCGCCTGCGACGATCGCCGAGGCCGCCGCGAGGGCGAGCAACAGCGGTGCGAATCGCGGTCCAGGCGGCTGCGCGACCCGCGAGAGGGTGCGGCCCCGGCGCGCATTTCGGACCCGCGCCCAGTACCACATCCCGGCAAGCACGAGCAGCACGGGCAGGCCCGCCAGCAGCCATGGCCGCGCGAATTCGACGTCGCTCATGACGGGTTCCTCCGCAGCCAGGTCGCCCCGAGCAGCAGTTCGAGCGCGAGCAGCCCGCCGGCGGCCAGCGCTAGCCAGGGGCCGAGTTCGGTGAACTGTTCGTACCGCTCGCGGCCCACGCGGCTCGTTTCCAGGGCGCCGATTTCGTCGTAGACGGCTATCAGGTCGGCCTCTGTGGTGGCGACGAAATACTTACCGCCGGTGCTGTCGGCGACCTCCATCAGGAGCTCTTCGTCGATCTCCACGGCGCTGTTCGCTCGGTCCGTGACGACGCCAATCGTGTAGACGCGGATGTTGATCGCCTCCGCGAGGGCGGACGCTTCGAGCGGCTCGATGGAGTCGGTGTTGTGCTCGCCATCGGTCAGGAGGACGACGATCCGGCTGCTTGCGTCCGAATCGCGGAGCATATTTGTCGCTTCGGCGATGCCCAGGCCGATGGCCGTGCCATCCGGCAGGAGGCCGCTCTCGGTATCCTCGATCATCGTGTCGAGCGCCTGGTAGTCGAGGGTCGGAGGCGAAAGGGCGAGGCTTTCGGCGGCGAAGATCACGAAGCCGATGCGGTCGTTCTCGCGCCCCTCGACGAACTGGCGGATGACGTCCTTGGCGCTTTCGAGGCGGTCCTTGCCGGGCGCGAGGTCGGAGGTGGTCATGCTCCCGGAAGTATCGAGCGAGAGGACGATGTCGATCCCCTCGGCGGGGATGATGGCGTTCGCGTCGCCGCTGCGAGGCCGGGCAATGGCGACCGCAAGCAGCAGCACGGCGAGGATGCGCAGCACGGGAAGCGCCCGGCTGAGGCGAATACGGAAGGTCGGCTTGATCGCCCCGAGCCCAAATGTGGCCGGCACCGTGTAAGCCGTCCGGCGGCCGCGCAGGAAGAGCACCGCGGCGACCGGGATAGCGGCCAGCGCGAGGAGCAGTGCTTCCGGCGAGCCGAAGCTCATGGTGTTGCCCCGTTGATGATCTCCTGGGCCATCGAAAGGTCGGCCCGGCGGCGCTCGGCGGCCGGCCGGTAGCCCGCATAGACCACCTGCTCGCACTCCTGCAGCAGCCCGGCCACGAGTCGCGCCTGCCAGCGGTCGACGCCGCTCGATTCCATGCGGCCCTGGATCTCGCGCGCCGTCAGCGAGGCTGCGGGCACGCCGTATCGTTCGGAGATGACGTTGCGAACGGTCGCCGCGAGCGTCTTGTAGGCGCCCACCGGGTCGAGGTCCAGTAGTTGTTCCGCGCGGCCGAGGTCTGGCACGAGCACGAGCTCTTCGCCCGGGTCGGCGACTTTCACCGGCCGCCGCGCGTTCACCCAACGGCCGGTCAGCATAATCCCGAGCGCAGTGAGCATGATCGCGAGCGCACCACCGCCGAAGATGGCCGGTTTGAGGAACGGACTCTCGGCGCCCTCGACGCTGATTGCGGGCGCGAGCGGCGACAATTCGAGCGGCGCATCCGCCGCCAGCGTCGAGAAAATGGCGATGCGCAACGGCGGCAGGAGGCGGGGGGTGCCGACTCCGGATTCGATAATCGTCACGGCGGGCTGGATTTCGCCAACGCCAGGGAGGAAGCCCGCGACCACGACTTCGAACGTGTGGATCGATTGGCCGTTCGCCGGGACCGACTCCTGCGAGACCACGCGCACGATTTCGACGCCGGCCCAGGACGGGTTCGCTGGGTCCAGCTCGACCGTGGCCGCAGGTGGTGCGACGACCGCGAGCGTTATCGTGAACTGCTCGCCAATCTCGGAGTCTGAACGCGTGGTTTGCGCGGAATCGCCGTCTTCGGCGAAGGCGACGCTCGCAGAACCGAGCAGGCAGGCGAGCCCGGCCGCCGTAGCTGCGATCCGCGTCCTCACGCTGCCACCGCCCGTCGCTTGAAGAACTTGAGCAGCGCGCGGACATAATCTTCGCCCACGCGCAGGGGAATCTCGTCGATGCCGAGTTCGCCAAAGGTGCGCCGTCGCTCGTCGTCGAGTTCGCGCACACCCGCGGCGTAAGCCTCCCGCACCTTCGCACTGCCGGTGTCGACTTCGACCATCTCGCCCGTCTCGGCGTCCGCGAGGCGCACAATCCCGGCATTGGGGAGCGCCTCGTCGATCGGTTCGCGGATCGAGATGGCGATGATATCGTGGCGCTTCGAGGCGGAAAGCATCTGGCGCGCGTAGCCGGTTGTGAGGAAGTCGGAGAGCAGGAAGACGGTCGCCCGCCGCCGCTGCACGCCGGTGAGGTATTCCAGGGCCGCGCCGATATCGCTGCCCCGGGTCGAAGGTCGCGCCCAGAGCACTTCGCGCACGACGCGGAGGACGTGCGTCGCGCCGCCAGCCGGGCGAACGTACCGCTCGGCTTTGCTCGCGAACAGCAGGAGCCCGACTTTGTCTTTGTTGCGGATGGCCGCGAGCGCGAGCACGGCGCAAATCTCGGCAGCGAGGTCCGCCTTCGTCACTGCATTCACGCCCGCCTGCTGCGACCCGGAGACATCGACCACGAAGAGGACCGTCAGGTCGCGGTCTTCGCGGTAGCGTTTCACGAACGGCTGGCCGGTCTTGGCAAGTGTCTTCCAGTCGATGGTGCGGACGTCGTCGCCCGCCACGTACGGTCGCAACTCGTCGAATTCGAGCCCCTTGCCGCGAAAGATGGCGGCATATTCGCCGAGGAAGAGGTCGTTTACGAGCCGCCGCGCGCGAATCTCGATCGCCTTCACGCGGTCGAGCAGCTCCTGGGGAATCGCGCCGGGGCCGTCGGGTGCGGCGGGGTCGGTGCGGTCGCGGACAGGCATGAGCGCGACCGCGTCCTTACGAGCCGCAGGTTTGGAGGCGCCGGGGAATGGCCAGGCCTTCATCGCAACCTCCGGGGCTAGGGAACCTCGATGTGGTCGAGCACCCGCGTGATCAGGTCGTCGGTGGTCAGCTCTTCGGCTTCCGCTTCGTAGGTCGTCACAATCCGGTGGCGAAGGACGTCGTGGGCCATCGCCTTGACATCGTCCGGGGTGGCGTATCCGCGGCCTTCGAGGAAGGCGTGAGCGCGGGCGGTCTGGGCGAGCGACATACTGGCACGCGGCGAGGCGCCGAACCCGACGAGACTCTTCAATTCGGGCATGCGGTAGTCTGCCGGGCGGCGCGTGGCCTGCACGATCTGGACGATGTAATCCTTGAGCGAATCATCGAGCGTGATCTCGTGGACGGCTTCGCGTGCGGCCAGCAGGTCCTCCAGCCGGGCGACCCGGCCGGGCACCGCAAGCGCGCCATTCAGCCCGATTTCGAGAATCTGGCGCTCCTCGGCGCGCGACGGGTAGTCCACGCGTACCTTCAGGAGGAAGCGGTCGAGCTGGGCTTCGGGTAACGGGTAGGTGCCTTCCTGCTCGATCGGGTTCATCGTTGCCATGACCATGAATGGCTCGTCCAGCTTGAAGGTCTGCCCGCCAATCGAGATCTGGCGTTCCTGCATCGCTTCGAGAAGGGCCGATTGCACCTTCGCGGGCGCGCGGTTGATCTCGTCAGCAAGGACGACGTTCGCGAACAACGGGCCCTGCCGAACGGTGAAGGCGGACTGGCCAGGACTGAAGATTTCGCTACCAATGAGGTCCGACGGGAGCAGGTCGGGCGTAAATTGGATGCGCACGTGTGAGAGGTGGAGAGTGTTTGCCAGCGACGACACGGTGAGCGTCTTGGCGAGCCCGGGGACGCCCTCGACGAGGACGTGACCGCGGCAAAGGAGGCCGATCAGCAGCCGGTCGATCAGTCGATCCTGGCCGATGACCGCGCGGTGGATCTCGGTGCGAACCCGGGAGAGGGTTTCGGCCGCGGCGGTGGCAGCGGGCGAGAGCGAGCGGACGCCGTTAGCCAAAAAGGGTCTCCAATGGAAAGTAACGGCCCGGGGACGCCGCTAATTCGCATTGTACGCACCCACGGTAAATACGGGAGTAACGGCGTCGAAACACGCTGTTACGCGAACCGCCAGCCGCGTCAATCCCGTCATCGACCCGGCACGAAACCTCGGAGCCCCGTTGCGCCAGCTCGGGGACGTCGTGATTTGGCACCCAATTCTCCGCCCGCAGGCCCGCCACCGACTGATCAGGCAAACCACGACATAAGTCCGGGCCGCGACGGGAACGGAGCGGGCGGGTGATTCGCCACCCAATCGTCTGCCCGCGGGCCCGCCACTCGCGACCTGGCACCGCGTCACCTGGCAACCAGGCTGCGAGGCATGGTCGGCGAATCACGCGCCCGCTTACTTCCGTGTGCGGCTCGGATTTTCGCAAGTCCACACGCTTTCGCGCTACGATTTGGGACATTCCCTTCGTGCCGAACCTCGTCAATATCCCTGCAATGGAGCACCACGATGACCGACCAGCAACCCGAACCCGCCGCCGAGAAGGTCAA
>JBBSKE010000115.1:0-9572 GCA_038256595.1 Tepidiformales bacterium
GATAGACGCCGGATAGATCCTCTAGAACCACGCCTTCACATGCCGGGTAGCCTCCGCGCGCTATGTGAAATTCTTCGAGCCTTGGCTTCAGGATGAGGGCAGCATCGCGCGATAGGTAGCCAACGACGTCGCCCTTCTCGGATTTGATGGCCACAGCGTTGCGGTCATGTACATTCGACGGCTCTGGATGAATGACGAAGTTATACCGGGCTTCGCTCGATTCAACCAGCAGCTGTTCAATCGTAGACTGCCGATAGATCTCACCGACTACTTCACAGTTGAACTCCCCGGAGCTGCACGGGTAGAACGTCAAATACGTTGTGTGTTCTGCCTTCACCCCGAACAGGCGACCAAGTAGACCCACGTGTAGCACCTCCGCGTGACGGAGTCTACACGTCGCCTTGGGCTCTGCAAGCAATGCGACAGGTTCGTGAAAAATGCGACAACCAGCGTGGGTTCGTCGTCCGGTCATCGCGTTCCAGCTACCGCTCCTCCACCCCGTAGTCAGCCACATGCGAGGTGGCCACGCGGAAGACGCGCGAGCTTGTCACCACCACGAGCTTGCGGCGCGCGGCGAGACCTTCGTGGCAGGCCGCATAGAGTGCGCGCGCTTCCTCGGTCGCGTTGTCAGGGAGGGGTGAGTCGTCGCGCGTGGACTCCCAGTGGGCCATCGAGGCGTAGGCGGTGTTGAGGATGACCTCGTCGCTGGGGCCGCCGTGGAGGTTCGTGAACAGCCCCACAATCTTGCAGCCGCGCGCTTCGAAATACGGCCAGATCAGCTCGCGAGAGAGCCGCTCGAACTCGGGGATCGAGCCGCGCGTCACCGTGAAACTTCGCTGAACGACAATCGCCATGGCGCCACCTCCTCTGCCTGCGCGCGAGTATACATCGCTCCTGCACAGGTACCTCAGGCGATGACGAACTCGTAGATGGTGTCGCCGTCGTGCTCGAAACACACGACTTCGCCCGCCCCGGCAGCAGCGATTGCGCGCGGCCAGAACGCATGTCCGGGGGCGTTTTTCGCCATGATCGCGAGCTGCCAGCTGCCCGGGTGGTTGCGAAAGACCGCGACCGCCGCCGCAACGCCCAGCCCCGAGCGCCGCGCAGCCGGGACGATGCCGAATTCGGCCATGACGAAGTCGAACGGCTTGCTGGTCGACGAAACCGTGTTCACCATCGCGAGCCCGACGACTTCGCCGCCCCGCCAGAGGAGATAGGCCCAGCGCGACTCTTTCGGGTCCCAGTAGGCGTCGAAATACGGGTACTCGAGGTTCACATCGCCGTACTGGCCCAGTTCGAGCAAGTATTCGTCGAGCAGCGCGCGAAGTTCGTGGCGCGATTCGAACGCGATGCGCCGCAGCTCGACGGTCATGCCCCGGGCTCGGCGGCGGCACTCCCGGCGACCACGTGATACCCCAAAATCGCCGCCGAGACGTGCACGTTCAGCGATGGATGCTTGCCATACATCGGGATGAACACCGTCGCGTCGCACTGCCGTAGGGTCTTCGGCCAGACGCCCGCACCCTCCGCCCCGAGCACGATGCAGACCTTCTCCGGGTAGTCGTAGTCCGAAAAGACGTGCGCATCGGCGGTCAGTTCGAGCGCGACGAGGTGGTAGCCGTCCTCTTTGAGCGCGGGCATGGCGTCGTCGATTTTCTTAATCTGCCGCCAGGGCACGCGCCGGTCGCAGCCCCGCGCCGTGAGCGAGATGCCCGGGTGCGGCGGCGTCGGCGTCTCGCCCGCCATGATCACTTCGAGCGCGCCGAGGGCGTCGGCGATGCGGAAAATCGCGCCGACGTTCACCGGGTCATCGAGGTCCTGCAGCAGGAAGGCGATCTTCGCGCGCTGGGGATGGTCGATGGCGGCCTTTTCCTGGAGGCGGCGAATCCCGGCTTTCTTCAGTGGTCGCATGGGTTCGAAGGGTATCACGCGGCGCGTTCGCCGCCCGTGGGACGCGCGGTTTTAGGCCGCCACCATTGTCCGGAGGATGCGCACGAGCCACTGCTGCCACTCGTCCGCCGCCCCGATGCGGTCGATGCGCACCTGGTTCGGCCCGATCATCAGCCGCTGCCCGTAGCCGAGGGTCGCGACCGCCGAGCGCTGCGCTTCGGTCACGCCGCCGCGCACATAGAGGTGGAACATCTGCTCGTCGGTCTTGATTGCCTCGATGTTCGCGCGCCGCGCCAGCGACTTCACGAGTGAGACATAAAGCAGGTTCTCGACCGCTGGCGGCGCCTGGCCGAAACGGTCCTTCAGCTCCTCCTGCATCTGCGCGACGCCCCGCGTGGAGTCGATCTGCGCGATCCGCTGGTAAAGCGCGAGCCGGTCGTTCAGGTCCGAGAGATACGCCTCCGGGATGTGTGCGGTCAGCGGCAGGTCGACGCTGGGCACCGGCGCGAGCTTCGGTTTCGAGGGAGCCACGTTGCGCGAGGCCTTGAGTGCGTCCACCGCCTCGGACATGAGCTTCGAATAAAGGTCGAAGCCGACGCTCGCGATCTGGCCACTCTGCTCGGCGCCGAGGAGGTTGCCAGCGCCGCGAATTTCGAGGTCGCGCAGGGCGATCTGGAATCCCGCGCCGAGTTCCGAAGCCTCGAAGATCGCCTCCATGCGCTTCTGGGCCGGCTCGCTGAGGGCGCGGTCCTTGTCGTAGAGAAGATACGCGTAGGCCCGGTTCGAAGCGCGCCCGACGCGCCCCCGGAGCTGGTAGAGCTGGCTCAGGCCGAGCTTGTTCGCGTCGTCGATGATGATCGTGTTCGCGTTCGGGATGTCGAGGCCGTTCTCGATGATCGTCGTGCAGACGAGGATGTCGTGGTCGCCGGCGCCGAACTCCATCATCACGCGTTCGAGCTGGTCCTCGTGCATCTGCCCGTGACCGATGACGATCGAAGCTTCCGGCACAATTTTGCGCAGCCGCGTGACCACCCGCTCGATATCGTGCACGCGGTTGTGGACGAAGTAGGTTTGCCCGCCGCGCTGCATCTCGCGCTCGACGGCTTCGCGGATGATGTCGTCGTCCCAGGCCGTGACGAACGTGCGCACGGGCAACCGCTCTTCCGGCGGCGTCATTACCGTGCTCATGTCGCGAATGCCAACGAGCGACATCTGCAGCGTTCGCGGGATGGGCGTCGCCGAGAGCGTGAGGACGTCGACTTCGCTGCGCATCTGCTTCAGCCGCTCCTTGTGGGTGACGCCGAAGCGCTGCTCTTCATCGACTACGACCAGGCCCAGGTCCTTGAACTCGACATCCTTCTGGAGCAGCCGGTGCGTGCCGATGGCGATATCGATGTCGCCGTTTGCGATGCCGGCGGTGATGTCCTTCATCTGCTGCGGGTCGCGGAAGCGCGAGAGCACTTCGACGCGCACGGGGAAGCCGGCCAGCCGCTCGCGGAAGCTGTGGCCGTGCTGCTCGGCGAGCACCGTCGTCGGCACGAGCACGGCCACCTGCTTGCCATCGCCGACCGCCTTGAAGGCCGCGCGAATGGCCACCTCGGTCTTGCCGTACCCGACGTCGCCGCAGATGAGCCGGTCCATCGGCCGCGGCTGCTCCATGTCGCCTTTGACCGCCGCGATCGCCTCGAGCTGGTCCTGCGTTTCGACGAACGGGAAGGCCGCCTCCATCTCCATCTGCCAGGGGCCGTCCGGTGGGAATTCGTGCCCCTCGACCACCTCGCGCTTCGCGTAGAGGTCCAGCAACTCGCTTGCGACTTCGAGGACCGCTGCCCGCACCCGCCGCTTCGTGCGCGTCCATTCGCCCGAACCGAGGCGCGTGAGGCTGGGCGACGCGTCTGCCGGGCCGATGTACGGCGAGATGCTTTCGAGCTGGTCCGCGGGCACGTAGAGCCGGTCGCCCTCGGCGTACTGGAGGTCGAGATACTCCTTTTCGACGCCATCGACGGTGCGCCGCATGAGCCCGCCGAAGCGCGCAATGCCATGGTCGGCGTGGACGAGGAAGTCGCCGACTTCGAGGGTCGAAACGAGGTCGCGCTTGATGGTCGTCTGCGGGCGGCTTGGCTTGCGGCGCTTGCGGAAGCCGAAAATCTCGCTGTCGCTGACGAGGATGAGGTCGTCCTGGGCGATGAAACCGCCGCCGACCGCGATCGGCAGGAGGGTCACCGTGCCCGGCTCGGGAGGGCTTTCGAGTCCGCGCGTGAGCACCGCCGGGATGCCGTCTTCGTCCAGCAACTCGGAGAGTCGCAGCGCCTGCTGGGAAGCGATGACCACCGTCTTGCCAGCCTTGCGCCAGGCGCCTGCCTGCTGCGTCAGCGTGTTCAGTTTGCCGGCGAAGGCGGGCGTGATCTTGAGCGGCAGGCGGCGCGCCCCGAGTTCGCTCGAACCGAATCGCTCGATGTGGACGCGATTCGTGCGCGCCTGGAGGATCTGCTGGATGTCGTCCTCGGGGGTCATGATTGGCGGCAGCCCGCGCGGGATGAGGCCGCGCGTCTCGTGCTCGGCCTGGCTGCGCTCGTGGTGCTCGGCCGTCTTGTTCAGCGCCAGCCGCCCCTCGAGCGCGTCGTCATAGAGGATGAGCGTCGATTCGTGCATGAAGTCGAGCGCGCAGGTCTCGTAGAGCAGCGCCTCGAGGCTCGCGTCGAACTGGCTGCGGTGCCCTTCGGCGACGAGCTCGAGCTGCTCAACGTACGCCTCGGCGCCCTCGCCGGTCGCCTCGATCTCGTCGAGCAGCGCCTTCGCAGCCTGCGAAGCCTGGCGCGCGCCCGTCGGCATCGGCGGGATGTGGACCGATTCTAGCCGCCCCTTGCTCCGCTGGGTGACGAGGTCCAGCTCGCGCAGGCTTTCGACCTCGTTGCCGAAGAAGTCGACGCGGAGGGCCGAGGGCGAGTTCGCGGGGAAGATGTCGATGATGCCGCCGCGCCGCACGAAAGGGCCCGGCCGGTCGGCGAGGTGCTCGGCCTCGTAGCCGTCCGCTTCGAGCCGCGACGCGAGATCGCCGGGTGCGAGCGTGTCGCCGGTCGAGATAAACGTGCCCGCCGAGGCGAGTCCCGGGCCGGCTCGCCGCTCGGCCGCCGCGACCCACGAGCTGACGATCAGCGCCGGCTCGCTGGAGGTCAGCGCGCGCAGCGCCTGCGCCACCTGGATCTCGAAAGCGGGGTCCGTGCGCGCCAGTTCGTAGGGCAGGCGCTCCTGTTCGGGTAGGCGAAAGAGCGGAATTCCCGCGATGTAGAGCTGCAGTTCTTCGAACATTGCCTGCGCCTGGGAGGGGGACGGCGCGAGCAGCAAGGTCGGTCCGGAGGCCTGGACGAGCGCCGCGATGGTCACCGCACGGGCGGGGTCGAGCACGCCGATTCGCCCCCCGTCGCCATTCGACGGTGGTTGAATCATGGGCCGGACAGCCGGCACGAGGCCGGCCAGTTCGCCAGCCAAGGGCAGTACCTCCGTGATCGGCGTCACTGGGTGAAGCGCCGTCAAAGATCAGTGTAGCCGAGCTTGCGCAGGCGGGCACCGGCTGACCACGATGGTGCATGGCCATTTCGCGACGCACGCTGTTAGCCGCCGGGGGCGCGACCACCCTCGGTTTCGGCGCGGCCGGCGCGTTCGCTTTGCGCTCGAATGGCGGCGAATCACCATCGACGCCCGGCGCAACCGGCACGTCGACCGCAGTCGCGACGCCATCTCCATCGCCTACGAGCACCGCCATTCCCACGCCGACGGCGATTCCGCGCGGCGGCACCGTGCGTCGGACATCGCCCTACCCGTTCTCGTTCGATACCTTCGATGCACTCCGGACGGGCGAGGTGAGCACGCTCGAACTGCTCGCCCGGACGCACTCGCGGCTCATCTCCTGGTCCGAATTTCCGTCGGCGAGCGGCTCCGGAGCGATTGGCGGGGACCTCGCGGCGCGCTGGGAGCAGCCAGACCCGTCCCGCATCGTGCTCCACCTCGACCCGAACGCGAGCTGGGCGACATCTGGCACATTCCCCGCGCGCGCGGTTACGGCCGAGGACGTGATCATCCATCTTCGCCGCGCGATGGCCCTTGCCCGCGAACCGGCAGCACCGGCCGTGCAGCGCGCATGGGATTACCCCCCTTTCGCCACGGTCACGGCCCCCGATAGCGCGACCGTCGCCATCGAGTTGAGCCGGCCGGACCCGTTCGTGCTCGAAACGCTCGCCTCGCGGTTCGCGCTCGTTCAGCGCCCCGAGGTGGTCGCGCAGTTCGAAGCGACCTGGCACGAGCTGGCGGTCGAATCCGTCAGTGGCTCCGGTCCCTGGCTGCTGGAGTCGCGTGACGGCGGCCGGATGGTGTTTCGCGCGAACCGTAGCGGACACCGGTCGCCTTATCTCGACTCGCTCGAAGTGCACGCGCCGGTCCGCCGGGTGAAGCCGGATGATCTCGCCAGCCGCGACGAATGGCTCATTCGCGACCGCCGCGACACCCCGGGAGTCGTCGGAGTGGGGACGAGCGCCTGGAATCAGTCGACCATCCTCGCCGACAGCCCGGTTATCTCGACCTTCGAAGTTGCCGCCGCGCCCTGGAACGACCCGCGCATGATTCGCGCGCTCGATTACGCACTTGGCCGCGATTTTCTCGCCGACGCGCTCTTTGCCGGGCGGGCGACAGCCGCGAGCATCATCCCGCCGCAATTTGGCGTCGATCCGGACTCACAGGCGGCCGGTCTTGGCCCATCGGAGTCGGATGCGAAGGAGGCGCGGCTGCTCTGGGAGGCTGCGAGCGGCAACTCAGCCGGCCCGGTCCTGCTCGACCTGCCGACCATCTTCGACCCCGCCTACAGCGCCGGCGCGACCATCGCCGCTCGCCTGCGCCAGGTCCTCGGGGTCGAAGTGCGGCTCGGCGGCGAATCCTACACGGCCATCGCCCGCAAATCGGCCGACCACTACTACGGCAATGGGCGGGCCGCGCTCTGGTTCGGATGGGGACCGCCGGTGGCTGAGCCGTCGCTCGCCCGCTGGTTCGCCGAGACCTTCGCCAGTACCTCAGCAACGGCGAAGACGCACGGGTTCGCCTCGCCGGCCGTCGATTCGGCGATTGCGGCATTGCAGCGCGAACCGGAGGCAGCGAAACGTGTCGAAATGGCCCGCACGCTCGCGGAGACTCTCGCTGTGGACCGAAGCGGCGGCGTCATCACCTGGCTTTCGCAGCGCTTCGAGACCATGCGCGATGCTCGTGTCCCCTGGCCGGCGGCAACGCCGTTCGCCACCCAGCACCTCGACGCGGGGCTGTACCGAGCGTAGGGCTGGTGAGCAGCCGCGCGGCGAGTCACTGGCTGGCGGGCCAGCCACATTTGCGGGCCTGCGGGCATTGAAAATGGCGGCGAGTCTCCCACCCGCTCTCTGCCGGTCGCGGTTCCTTGGATTTTGGTGGCTGGCGATAACCGGCCGTTCAGATTGGCGGGCTAGGCTGCGGGGATGTGGAAAGTCGTCCCAATCGCCGTGATCGTGCTCCTGTTCGGGTTCGGCTCGTCGCGGCTCTCGGCCCAGCCGGGCTCGCGGATTGTCGAGATTTTCGGCGAGGACTTCCGTCCCTTCGACATCACCGTGGAGGCTGGCGATGTGGTCACCTGGGTGAATTACGGCGGCGGCGCGCATAACGTCCGCTCCGCCGATGGGCTCTTCGCGAGCGAGTTTCTCGCCAACGGTTCGAGCTTTAGCCACACCTTCAACGCCCCCGGGACCTTCGAATACCGCTGCGGCGTCCATCCCTTCATGATCGGCGTGGTTCACGTCAGCGGTGACGAGCCTGTTTCGACTGCGACGCCGCCGGCAACAGCGAGGCCTTCCCCGACTCCCACCCGCGTGCCCCGCCCGGAGATCACCGTCACGGCGAAGGTCTTCGTGCCGTCCGTGACGTCTGCCGGCGCGAACTGACATCCCGCGCGCCCGGTAACGGTTTCGGTGCTGCCAGATTCCCCAACCGCTGCGATACGGCATCATATAGATGCACGTGTTGATGCCCCAGGAGACTCACCCATGACCCGACTCCACGACCTTGCCGCCAGTGGCCAGTCTGCCTGGTTCGACTTCATCCGGCGCTCGTTTACCCGCTCCGGCGAACTCCAGAAGCTGATCGACCTCGGCATTCGCGGCGTCACCTCGAACCCGTCGATTTTCGAAAAGGCGATAGGCGGCAGCGACGACTACGACGACGCATTCCTGCGCCTCGGCCGGGCCAGCGCCGACGCGATTTACGACGACCTCGTGCTCGCGGACATCGCCGAGGCCGCCGACCTCTTCCGCCCGGTCTATGATGCGACCGGCGGCGTCGACGGCTACGTGAGCATCGAAGTGAGCCCCCTGCTCGCGCACGACACTGAGGGCACCATCGCCGACGCCCGCCGCCTCTTCGACGCGCTCGACCGCCCCAACATCATGATCAAGGTGCCCGGAACTCCCGCCGGCGTGCCCGCAATCGAGACGCTCATCGGCGAAGGCATCAACGTGAACGTCACGCTCCTCTTTTCGACGCCCCAGTACGAGCAGGTCGCGCTCGCCTATATCGCCGGCCTCGAAGCCTACGCAGACACCCACGCGGACCTCTCGCGGGTCGCCTCGGTGGCCTCGTTCTTCGTCAGCCGCGTCGATACCGCGGCCGATAAGCAGCTGGCATCGACCGACCGGCCGGACCTCGCGGGCAAAGCGGCCATCGCGAACGCACAGGTTGCCTATGCGCGCTTCCTCGAACTCTTCTCCGGCCCGCGCTGGGAGGCGCTCGTCGCGAAGGGCGCGCGCGTGCAGCGGCCGCTCTGGGCCTCGACGGGCACGAAGAACCCGGCCTACCCAGACACGCTCTACGTCGACACGCTGATCGCGCCGGACACGGTAAACACATTGCCGCCAGCGACCCTCGACGCCGTCCTCGACCATGGGGCGACCGCACTCTCGCTTGAAGCCGGGATCCAGCAGGGGCGCGAAATCCTTCTCGAATTGCGCGGCGTTGGCGTCGATGTCGATGGCGACATCGCCCAGGCCCTGCAGGACGACGGAGTTAAGCTCTTCGCCGATGCGTTCGCCTCGCTTTATGGCTCGATTGTCGCGAAGCGAGACGCGATGATGCCGACCGCCGATGGCGCCGGCGTGCTCCTCCCGGAGGCTGCCCAGCAGGAGGCGCTCGATGCAGCGCTTGTCGAACTCGACGCTTCGAACGTGGTCCGGCGGATCTGGGCGACCGACCATAAGGTCTTCCAGCCAGACCCTGCGGAGGTCACGAATCGCCTTGGCTGGCTGCGCGTCATGGACGAAGTCGCCGATAGCGTGGACGAAATCGAGGCTTTCGTCACCACAGTGCGGCAGGCGGGATACACCCACACGGTGCTCCTCGGGATGGGCGGCTCCAGCCTCGCGCCGGAGCTTTTCGCGAAGACGTTCGGCGTCGCGGAGGGCTTCCTCAGCCTCGAAGTGCTCGATTCGACTGCACCCGCGGCCGTCCAGGCGATCAGCGATCGCATCAACCCCGCGACGACGCTGTTTGTTGTCTCGACGAAGTCCGGCGGCACGGTCGAGACCTTCTCCTTCCTGAAGCACTTCTACAACCTCGTGTCCGAAGCGCTGCCGAGAGAGCGAGCGGGCGACCATTTCGTCGCGATCACCGACGCCGGCAGC
>JBBSKE010000116.1:0-9540 GCA_038256595.1 Tepidiformales bacterium
GTGTAGGCCATGCGCGTCAGCCACCAGCGCTGCATATCGAGCGCCAGGCCATTCTGGTAGTCCAGCAGCTCGTACGGGTTGGCCGCCAGCCGTGCATCGAGCGCCGAATCATCGACTGTCTCGAAGTTCAGCAGGCGGTCCGCGGCAGCGTCGCGCGAGAGGCCGGCGAACTCGTCGATCTCCTTGGCGGATCCGCCGAAACCCGCCCGCCGGAGGAGATGTGCCGCGCGCCGCTTCGGGTCCTCGATTGGCGTGTTCTTCAGGCCGGGTTGTGGGGTTGGGCTCGCTGCGGGCTCGGCAGGTGGCTCGTCGCTCGCGATGCCAGGCACGACGAGGCGCGATCCCGAGCCATCCGAGCCGCCTGCGTAGACCATCGCCGCTGTCGCGCCCGCGGCAACGAGCCCGGCTGAGCCCGCCAGGAACGCGCGTCGCGACCGCAATTGGTGCGAAGTTCTGCCCGGCCCTGGGTGTGCGGGATCGTCCATGAGTGCCCTCCGTAGTTCGGCAAGTTCGGCCGCTACTTTGACTATGGACGCCGCTCGTCGCAAAGTGACGGGTTCCCAGTAAAATTTTGCAAGCGAAACCGGCTCTTCACCCGGCGCGAAGAATTCGCATCTGCTGCGAAGCTATGCCTGCCGGTAGGCGCGGTGGCGCATGGCGATGCTCTGCAGCACTCCCAGCGACGCGAACAGGCTCACCAGCGAGGAACCACCCTGGCTCACAAACGGCAGCGGCAGACCCGTGACCGGGAAGATGCTCAGGTTGACGGCCACGTTGATGAACACCTGAGTTAATATCAGCAACACGATTCCCACGGCAATAAGTTGCCCTGCAGGGTCACCCGCAATCTCCGCTGCGCGTATTCCGCGGAACAGTAGGAGAATAAATAACGCGAACAGGAGCATCGCTCCAGCGAATCCAAGTTCCTCGCCGAGCACGCTGAATATAAAGTCCTTCGTCGGCACCTTGAGATAACCGAGGTTCGTTTGCTCCCCGTTCGTCAGGCCCTTGCCTGTCCACCCGCCAGAGCCAACCGCTATCCTCGATTGGTTCACGTTGTACCCGGCGCCCAGTGGGTCCTCATTCGGGTCGATCAAGATGGCGACGCGCTCCAGCTGGTAGTCAGCGAGGGCGAACGTCCAGGCGAACGGCAGAATTGCGAAGAATACGGCGACTAGAATCAGGATGTGGCGGCGGTTCACTCCCGCGACGAGCACGACGCCGAGCCATATCGCGAGGAAGACGATTGATGTGCCTAGGTCAGGTTCGACGAACACGAGGATCGCCGCCGGGACCACAATCGCGAGTGAGTAGCCAAGTGTTCGCAGACTTCGAGCGTCGCCACCGTGCTCGCTAAAGAATCGCGCCAGGGCGAAGATAGTCGCAATTTTCGCGAACTCCGATGGCTGCACCTGGACAAATCCGAGGTCGAACCAGCGCGTCGATCCGCCCGCTGAATACCCAAACAAGAGGATGCCGATGAGCGCGATGATGCCGATTCCGTAGAGGTACCAGGCATAGTGAACGAAGTAGTGATAGTCGATACGCGAGATGATGAGCATCCCGATGAGGCCGAGAATCGCAAAGACGATCTGCTTCGCGACGGGACTTGCGAAGCTGGTGAACGACGCCTCGTTCGTGGCAATCGAACCGCTATAGATGAGGATGACGCCATAGGTGACCAGCGCGAGTGCGGCGCCGAGCAGGACGTAATCGAACCGGTCCCAGCCGCGGAATGTGCCGCGCCCGCCGAACGTGGCGGTCATGGCGTCACGTTTTCCATGGCGAACTTGAGAATAGCGCCAGCAACCGGGGCCGCTTTGGTACCGCCAATGCCGAGGTCGAAATAGACGGTCACCACGAACGTCGGGTCATCGTAGGGGACGAATCCGGTGAACCAGGCGTGCTGGAACTGCTTCCCGGTCGTTGCGTCGATGCCGCCGAATTCTGCGGTGCCGGTTTTCCCGGCGATATCGACGCCACCGACATTCGCGAGCACTCCTGCGCCATCGCTCAACCAGACCGACTGGTGCATGCCTTCACGAATGTCGGCGAGGTGCTTCGGATCAACCGGGACCTTGGTCGTTTCGGGAACGATTTCGCGGATAACCTTGCCCTGGGCGTCGACAATGGCATTCGCGACATGCGGGGTCACGAGTGTGCCGCCGTTCGCGACCGCGGCAGTCATTCGCGTAATCTGCAGCGGTGTAGCGGTCACGTCTCCCTGTCCGATTCCCATGAAGCAGGTGTCGGCGTAGTACCACAGGCGATCTTCCGGATTAAAGTCAGAACTGCTGAAGCGCTGCTGCTTCCAGGCGGGCGTCGGGATAATTCCGCTGGCTTCGCCGGCAATGTCGATCCCGGTGGGCATGCCGAAGCCGAAATCACGCGCGTACTCCGCGAGAATATAGGCCGATTCGTCAGAGTCTTTGCCGAGCCCCTTCTTTCCTTCGTCCGGCACGCCACAGGAAGCCTGGTAGAAGAAGTGGTTCGAAGACTTGGCAATGCCCGTGTAGAGATTCACGTAGCCGTGCGGCGCCCAGTCGTAGAGGTAGTAAATCACGCCGTTCGCACCCTTGATCTCCAGCCGTATGCTATCCACATTGCGGCCAGTAGATGGCGTAATATTTCCCTGTTGAAGGGCGGCTGCGGCCGTCAGGAGCTTGAACGTGGAACCCGGGGCGTTCGCACTCAATGCCCAGTTGAGGAACGGCTTTCGGGGATCCTTCGCGAGCGCCTCGTACTCGCTATTCCTCTTCTCGAGATCGGTGAACAGGTTGTTGTCGTATCCCGGCACGGAAACCATCGCGTAGATCTCGCCGGTCTTCGCGTTCATCACGACAGCGGATGCTACCGTCGCTTCTTCCATCTTTTCGAGAAGGATGTCCTGGACGAACTGCTGCAGCGGCAGGTCGATCGCGAGCTGCACGCTGGCGCCCGGTTCGGCATCGGTCGTCTTGAGGCGGCTGATGACATTTCCATAGGCGTCTTCTTCGTTCGAACTCAGGCCCGGCTTCCCGCGCAAGTCGTCTTCGTAGCTCGCTTCGATGCCAGTGAGGCCGACGAACTCGTTGAGTGCGTAGCCCTGTTCGGCGTAGTAGTCAGCGTTCTCTTCGGTCTGGGCAGCCACATAGCCGAGAATATGCGCGAGCGTATCGCCCTCGATATAACGGCGCCCGGGAGTGACCACGAGCGAGACGCCGGGCATGTCGCTTGTCAGTTCCTGCAGCTGCAGCGCCTGCTCTTTCGTAAGGAATTTTTGGATATTGACCGAGATGTAACTGCGCCCAACCGATTCCTGCCGGTCCACGCGCGTTTTAATCTCGAGTGCGGCGACGCCGGTGATCTTTTCGAGGATGAGATAGATGCGGTAGCGTTCGTCCCGGTCGTCCGGTAATAGTTCGGGCGTAACGGCGGCCTGGAAGACGCCGATATTCTGCACGAGCGGCGTGCCGTTTCGATCGTAGATGAGGCCACGCGGCGGCAGAATCGAGGCCACCCGGAGGTGATTCTCCTCCGAACGCTCGCGATATTCGGAGCCCTGCACCACCTGCATGTTGAGTAGCTGCAACGAGAGGAGAAGGAAGGCGAGCAGGACTGCGAGCTTCAGCGCACGCACGTTTCCGTGAGGCCGGTTGCGGCTCGGCTGGGGAGTCGCGGAGAATCCGTCGTCAAGAACGCTCATATGCTGTGTACCCGCCTCTGGTGAGCGCCATGTTCGCCACGTCCAATCCTATAAGACGGCTCGGAGCGAAAGCGAGCGTCAGTAAAGCTCCGTCGAGAAAGATTCCGGGAATAATGATGCTGCCGACCAGGGTTCCGATGGCCGGATCGGCCCCGTGGCTCATCGCTGCGAGCGCGAAAATCACCCTCGCCCAAGCGCCCGTGAGCACCACCACAGCAAGCGCCCGCCAGTAGTTTCCAAGGATAATATTGGTGTAACTCACTCCGGAAAGCGCAATCAGTGGGAGCAACGGCAGGAAGCCGAGAAGGAACATCGCTGGCGAGCGGTTGGTCATGAATCCGAGCAGCACGGCCATGACCGGCGCCACCCACATCGCCGTCTTCGGGCTGCGAAACAGCGTCAGCCAGGCGATGAACACGAGTGCAATATCGGCTTGGGCGATGGAGAATGGGAATAGCGGCGCGAGCGAGACCTGGAGTATCGCAACGGCGAATACCGCCAGGAATGTTAAAATTCCGCTCATGGGGTCGCCAGTTCGCTGCGCAGGGGGACGAAGCTGATGTTCACGAGCACCGTGTTGGCGGTCGAGAGTCGGACGGTCGGCTCGATCTCGACGTTCTGGAAGAGGTCCTGCGGTGTGCCCGAAACGGCCCGGACGGTGCCAATCAGGATGTCGGCCGGGTAGTTGCCGCCAAGGCCCGAGGTGACGATCGTGTCGCCCACCTGGATGTCGTCGCCGATCTCTGAAAATTTGAACGAAAGTTTACGGTCGGCGGCCCCTTCGACGCTGCCAATCACCCTTGTTTCCTGCACCTGGGCGGCGACCCGGCTGCTGCTGTCGCTCACGAGGCGGATAAACGCGGTGTTCGCTGTCGTCTCGGTGACGGTCCCAAAAAGCGATCCCTGCGCGCTGAGGACAACCATTCCTGCCTTGATTCCCTCACTCGAACCGCGGTTGATTCGTACTTCATCGGTAAACGGCGACGAGAAGCGGCCTGTCACCTGCGCCGGCAGAAGCGTGTTGCCGGCAGACGCCGGGATCTGAAGCGCAGCCTCAAGTTCGGCGATTCTTGCGGTTTGCTGATCGAGTTCGGCCACGGCCACCTGGAGACGCTCGTTTTCGAGCCGCAGCCGCCGGTTTTCATCGCGAATGTCGTTGAGGTTGCCCGCGTCCGAAAGCAGCGTCGCCACTGGCCGGAAGGTCCCGGAGACGGTCTTCTCGATGGGCGAAGTGACGCGCAGGACGAGGCTCTGGACCGGGTCGAGGAAGCCGAGCTGGGTGGAGGCGGCCAGCACCAGGGCGATGACGACCATCGCGCCAACCCAATAGCTGTACCGGGAAAAGATCAGCATGGGCTCATCCTGTGTCCCGCCGTCGAAATGCTATCTGCCGTTGCGGCGCGAGGCGAGCCGCGATTGCACTTTCTGGAGCATTGCCTGCTCCTCCAGCACTTCGCCCGCGCCACGAACCACGCACAGCAGCGGGTCCTCCGCAACGTATACCGGGAAGCGGGTTTCCTGCATGAGCCGCCGGTCAAGCCCACGTAAGAGTGCGCCGCCGCCGGCGAGCGCGATCCCGTGCGCCATGAGGTCGCTCACGAGTTCCGGCGGTGTCACTTCGATCGACGAACGAACCGCCTCAACGATCGCCGAAATCGACCCGGCGAGGGCGTCGCGCACCTCGACCGTGCTCACTTCGACCGCTTTCGGCAGCCCGGTGGCAAGGTCGCGGCCACGGATCTCGATGGTCTCCTCGGGTGCGATCGGGGCCGCCGAACCGGCGAGTTTCTTAATCTCTTCGGCGGTGCGCTCGCCAATCAGGAGGTTATGGACCTGGCGGGCGTAGGCCATGATGTCCTGGTCCATTTCGTCGCCAGCGACGCGAATCGACGTGCTCACGACCATGCCGCCAAGCGAAATGACCGCGACTTCCGTCGTGCCGCCACCGATATCGACAATCATGCAGCCGGCCGCCTCCATGACGGGGAGCCCGGCGCCGATCGCGGCGGCCATCGGTTCTTCAATCAGGTAGCAGGCGCGCGCGCCGGCGTTGAGGGCGGCATCGTGCACCGCGCGCTTTTCCACTTCGGTCACGCCGCTGGGGATGCCAACGACCACGCGCGGCTGGGCGACGAATCCGCGCTCATGTACGGCGCGTATGAAGTAGCTGAGCATTTTTTCGGTGACTTCGAAGTCCGAAATAACCCCGTCGCGCAGGGGGCGCACGGCGATGATGTTGGCCGGGGTGCGGCCCACCATGCGCTTCGCTTCGGCGCCGATGGCGAGGATTTTCTTGGTCTGGCGGTCGATGGCTACAACGGACGGTTCATCGATGACGATGCCGCGGCCGCGTACCATAACGAGCGTGTTTGCAGTCCCCAGGTCGATCGCAATGTCGTGTGAGAGGAAACCAAAGAAGCGGCCGAAAGGATTCCAGGAAGCCAAATCCGCAATACCCTCTGCCTCGGTTCCGGCGGGCAAGCACGCGCACGTCAGCCGCTACAAGGCGAGACGAGCGGCATTACCTTCAGTATAGCGGGGGAAGGGGCACACGCGAACCAGTCATTATTTTGTGCTTCGAAAGACCAGTTTTACTCTCCCTAACTGCGAAATATCCTCCAAGTTGCTTGGCATAACGCGGATCTCGGCGGGACTCCACATAACGTCAGATGCTCGACGTCTCCGCGTCTGCTGTCTCCTCGAGGGCGGCCGGCGCCTCCGCCAGCACCGCCGGGCCTTCCGCCAGCAGCCGCGCGAAGGTCGCCTCGTCGAGCGTCCGGACGCCGAGTTCCTGCGCCTTCGTCAGTTTCGAACCGGCCTCTTCGCCCACGACCACTGCTGCCGTCTTCTTTGAGACGCTCCCGCCCACCTTGCCTCCATATTCGCGAATCTTGTCCTCGGCCTCTGCCCGTGACATGGTTTCGAGCCGCCCGGTGACCACGATCGTCAGCCCCGCGAGGAGGTCGCTGCCCTCGCGTTCGACTCGCTCCTCGACCGTCGGCGTCACGCCCGCAGCCAGCAGCCGGGCGACGACCTCCTGGTTCTGCTCGCGCGCCGACCAATCGGTAATCGCCTTCGCCACGATCGGCCCGATGCCCTCGATCTCCTGGAACTGCTCCGGGGTCGCCGCCATCATCGCCGGGAGGTCGCGGAAATGGTCCGCCAGCAACCGCGCGGTCTCGAAGCCGGCGTGCCGAATCCCGAGGGCGAAAATGACGTTCGAGAGTGGCCGCGTCTTGCTCCCTTCGATCCCTGCGACGAGCTTCTCGGCGCTCTTCGTTCCCATGCGGTCGAGCCCCGTGAGCGTCTCGACCGTCAGCAGGTAGATGTCCGCCGGGTCCTTCACGAGGCCCTTCTGATAGAGGGTGTAGGCCATTTTTTCGCCGAGGCCCTCGATGTCCATCGCCCCGCGTGAGGCGAAGTGCTCGAGCAGGCGGATCTGCTGTGCCGGGCAGGCCATATTCGGGCAGTAATAGGCCGCCTCCTCCGGCTCCTTCGAGACCGGCGTCCCACAGGCCGGGCACATGGTCGGCATGACGAACTCGACCTCGTCGCCGGTGCGCAGGCTGACCACCGGGCCGACCACCTGGGGGATGACTTCGCCGGCGCGCTGGACGATGACTGTGTCGCCCACGCGGATGTCCTTGCGGCGAATGTCGCCCTCGTTGTGGAGCGTCGCCATGCCCACGTTCGCACCACCGACGAACACCGGCTCCAGCTCGGCAAACGGGTTCAGCGCCCCAGTTCGGCCGACGTTGACGTGAATCTTCCGGAGCTTCGTAGTGCGCTGCTGGGGTGGGAATTTGAACGCAGTCGCCCAGCGAGGTTCGCGGCCGACCACGCCAAGGGTCGGCCATTCGGTCGCGTCGTCCATCTTCAGGACCACGCCGTCCATGTCGTAGTCGAGCCGTTCGCGCTGCTTGCCCCACCACTCGATGCGGGCACGGGCGTCGTCGATCGTCGGGTGGAGTCGTGCCTCAGGGTTCGTGCGGAAGCCAAAATCCCCGAGCCACTGGAGGATCTCGTGATGGCTCGATGGCGACGGCCCTTCACACCAGCCGAGCTGGTAGATGAAGATCGAAAGCGAGCGGCTCGCGGTCACTTCCGGGCTGAGCTGGCGGATCGAGCCTGCGGCCGCGTTACGTGGGTTCGAATAGAGGGCCAGTGGCTTGCGACCCGCTGCTTCGCGCTCGATATTCTCCTCGCCGATGCTCGCGTTCAGCGCTTCGAAGGCGCTTTTCGGCATGTAGACCTCGCCCCGGACCTCGAATCGCGGCGGCGGGTTGCCCCGTAGCGACAGGGGAATGGTCTTGAGGGTGCGCAGATTGCTGGTGACGTTTTCGCCCTGGCGCCCATCGCCGCGGGTCGCCCCGATTTCGAATTTGCCACCCTCATATATGAGCGAAATCGCGAGCCCGTCGATTTTCGGCTCGGTGGTCATCGCCCAGGTGTCGCGGTCCAGGCGCCCGCTCGCGCGGCGGTGCCACTGGCGCAGTTCTTCCTCGGTGAAGCAGTTCGAAAGGCTCAGCAGCGGCTGCCGGTGAGCGACCGATTCGAACGATGCCAGCGGGGCCGCCCCCACTCGCTGGGTTGGGGAATCCGGCGTGATCAGCTCCGGGAACTGGGTCTCGATTGCCCGTAATTCGTTGAGCAGCGCGTCATAATCGGCGTCGCTGACCTCGGGATCGTCGAGCGAGTAGTAGCGGTGGTTATGGTAGTTCAGCTGCGAACGCAACTCCTCGCTGCGCAAACGGGCGTCGTACTGGGAAGCGGGCTCGGACATGCACAAAGTATGACGACAGATGACGCCAAATCCTATGGGCGCGCTGTCACTCTGATATCGGAATTGTGCCATCTGCCGGTTCCGTGGCGGCGACGGCTGTGCCATCCTCAGGACATGCAGGTCTCACGCCGCTTTCTCACCCACGACGGCCACCGCCTGAGCTACCAGCTCGCCGGGGAGGGCGCGCCGCTCGTGCTCATCCCGGGCATCATGCAGAGCGCGAACCGCTGGCGGGAGGCGGGCTATCTCGACGCCCTCGGCGACTCGTTTCGGATGGCCGTGCTCGACCCGCTGGGCCATGGGGCGAGTGCCAAGCCGCACGAACCGGCCGCCTACTCGCCCGCCGAAATCACGGCGCACGTGCTCGCGGTCATGGATGCGCAGGGTTTCGAATCGGCCGTCCTCTGGGGCTATTCGCGCGGCGGTATTGTCGCCAGCCAGTTCGCAGCCGCCCACCCGGAGCGTGTCTCCGCGTTGATTCTCGGCGGCTCGGCGGCCCTTGTCGGCATCGATCCCGCAGCCACGCCACCGGTCGACGCGATGGCTGACGCGCTCGCAACGGGCGACTGGGATCGCGTCTTCACGGTCCTTCGCATCGACGACGAGGAGACTCGCACGACCCTCCGCGACGGCAACGACCCGGTCGCGCTCGCCCTGGCTGCGCGTGGAACGAAGCAGGCCGCGGCGCCGGACCTGTCGCATCTCGCCGGGCGAATCTTTGCGTACGCGGGCATCGAAGAGCCGAATTTCGCGGCTGCCTGCGCATCTGCCGCGCGCCTCGGTATCGAACTCGCAGAGATCCCCGGGCAGGGCAACGCCGGCACCTTCCAGGCGGTCGAGACGGCCGTCCCGCTGGTCCGGGCGTTCCTGGGGAATAGCGGCTAGCTGCTAGCTCCTAGCTGCGAGCGATTTGGCGGGCGGTCGACGCCAGATGCTGGCTTGCGAGGCGGGAGTGCCACGTCGCCGGTGGGCACGCTCCCTCGGTCGGTCGCGTTACTGACATCAGGAGAGCTTTCGGACCTCCGCAACTACGGCCAGATGGTGTCGGCGTAGGCCCATTCGATCAGGTCGA
>JBBSKE010000117.1:0-9510 GCA_038256595.1 Tepidiformales bacterium
ATGCACTGTCCCCGGAACTCGCGGACGCAGATGAGTCAGTCGACTACCAGGCCGTCCAGAGCCAGCGCCTCGATGCGCTCGCGCAGATGGCCGGGCACGTTGCCCATGAGTACAACAACCTGCTAACGACCATCCTCGGATTCTCCGGACTGATGCGACAGGCGAGCCACCTCTCCGACGATGAACGCGACAACCTCCGCCACATCGATGAGGCCGCCCACCGGGCCGCCGATCTCACCCACAGCCTGCTGGCGTTCGCGCGCGGGGGAATGGTTTCTTTCGGCACGCTCGATGTGAACCGGATCGTCGAAGAGACGATCTCAATCGCGAAGCCGACGCTTGGTCATCTCTTGCGAGTCCACCTCGACGCGCCACGCGGTACCCCGAGCATCGACGGTGACGCCGGCCAGCTCCAACAGGCCATCCTGAACATTCTCTTCAACGCCCGCGACGCCCTGAACGGCGATGGCGATGTTTACGTAACGGTGCGCGAACTCGCGGCCGAAGTGCAGATCAGCATCCGCGACACTGGCCCCGGAATGGACGCGGAGACCCGACGGCGGGCGTTCGAGCCGTTCTTCACGCGGAAGAGCCCTGGCTCGCGCGCAGGACTCGGCCTTTCGACTACGTACGGCATCGTGAAAGGCCACCGTGGCAACATCGAAGTCGATTCGGCCCCCGGAAGCGGCACAATGGTGACGATGACCTTTCCCCTGTCCGAAACACCAAAGAGCACCCGCGACCGCACGCATGACGGCGACCTGGCGCTCATCGCGACGGCTGCGGACGACGCCACACGCACCCGGGCCACGCGGCTGGCGACAGCACTGGGCCTGACCCCGATCTTCGCACGCGACACGGCGCATGCCATCGAACTCATCTCCTCGCGGCCACACCGCTTCGCGACGGCGATTGGGTCCGGCGACGGAGCCGACAGCACCGGCATCCGCGCAATCCTCGAAACGCACCCCACCTTGCCTCTATTGCTCTGTACACCAACGACCGCCTGACCCGGAAACCTCGCCCCAGGCGCCGCATTCTGCGCGAGCCTCCTTCCAGCGACTGGTGGTATCGCCTCGCCCAACGAACTGCGATCCGCGTCACCCGGCTTTCCGCAACTTCCAATCCTTGGAACCGCTGTCCGCATCCGGTTGCGCGCCTCCATGTCGCGCCGGCCCCATGGGCGCCGACTGTTGACCTGAGTTCGGACGTTCACCACGCAGGGCCTGGGGCACATGCGCTACCGGACCGGGCAAGCAAAAAGGGAGCTTCTTGCGAAGCTCCCTCTTGGTTGGTCGTCCAGTGACGGACCGGGTCTGGACTACTTGCTGCGGCGAGCCACAGCAGCACCACCAGCACCGAACGCGAGAGCGCCGGCACCGAGAATTGCGAAGAGCCAAACGGCGGTAGTGTCACTACCCTGGGAACCAGTACCCGTGGCCGGCGGCCGCGGAGTCGCTGCTGCCGTACCACCGCCGCCACCGGTACCGGTCGTTGCGGACGCGGAAGCGGATGCGGAAGCAGAAGCGGATGCAGACGGCGACGCCGATGCGGACGGTACGGGGGTCGGCGTGGGCGACGTGTAGGTCAGATTGACGATGTTGATGTCGTAGTTTCGCCACGTTGCAGATTCGTTGGCAAGCTTGCCACCGATGTAGAACGTCACGGTCGCACCATCGGTACCGCAGTTCGGGGTTGCGCCCGGATCCAGCGATGCCACATCAACCTTGTACCACATATCGGAGCCCTGGCTGTAGGCCGTACCAACACCGCACGAAGACGCGCCTACGCGAGCCTCGATGACGGTGCCGGCAGCAGGCTTCTGCCCATCGACCAACACGGTGCCGACGTAGCGCGCTGCGGGTGCAGGCGGGGACTCGGCCGCGGCATCGGTGGCGTTAAAGGTGCCGCTGGCGCCCAGGAGCGCAACGCCCCCGATGACACCGGCAACACTGCCGCCGAGCCACTTCATTACTTTGGTCATACCTGTTGCTCCATTCCTGTCTGTCTGGCCAATGTCTCGAAGTTCCGAACTCTCGGCTCCAGCCCCCGAAGGGGCCGGAGCCATGAGCCTAATCCGAACTAGTTGACGTCGGTCCCGATAGTCCAGGTGACGCTATTCGGGCCCTTAATCGCGATCCAGTAAGCCTGGCCGTTCTGAAGGGCAGTAAGGTCGTTGGCACCCGGAACGCTCACACCAGCCGGGAAGAACCCGAGCCAGCTCTGCGAAGCCTGGTTCCAGCCGTAGACGGCAGTGACCTGGTCGAAGATGTCATTGGCGCCATCACCAACGGTCCCCTTGAGGGCGTTGGTCGGGCTGATGCCGTCCTGGCCGGCCCACGTGATGAGGGACCAGCGGAAGGTGAGTTCGTACGAAGCCGTCGAGGAGAAGTCGATGATGCGGTCGAAACCGATGTCGCCTTCGTCGTCGTATGCCGTCGTCATGACGTTGAGGATGCCGAGCAGGGAGTTCGACACGCGAATCCAGGCCTGGCACTCGTCAGTACCGTCGTTGAGAGGAGCGAACTCCTTGATGCCGCCAAGGGCGACAGTCGGGTTCAGGAGCGTGGAGAACGTCGGGACGCCGGTAGCGAACTGCTTGCCGTCGTTGATGGACCCACCGCTGGTGTTGACGATGATGCCTTCGCCAGCGTCGATCAGGAAGTCAACGTACTCGATCGGGTCATTTGCCCCAACCGTGTAGTCGTCGTCCCAGGCGCTGAGCACCGGGTGCAGGCTGACGCTGCCCGGGAGGCGCTGCGAGCAGAAGCCATCGCGGTCCAGAGCGCGGAACACGATGTACTTGAACTGGTCGGTTTCGCCGTCTTCGATGGTGACTTCCTTGTAGCCGCCCCACGTCCAGTCAACAGACACGGAGTTGGACTTCACCGGGAAGTGCTTGCCACGGAAGTCGGGGTAATCAACCGTCGAGACGAGGGTCGATGCACCGACGAGGTCATCCTCTGCGCAGTGGTTACCACCGCCGAAGACGTTCAGGTCACAATCCTCATAGGTGAGGTTGAAGTCGCCGTTGGCCTGGAGCATGAACTCGCCATGATTGTCGGTGAAGACAACAAGGGCGCGTCCGATGGAGCGGGCTTCTGCAGCGATGATCGGGTCGGTCGAGAGCGCACCGTAAGCAATGCGAATCTGAGCGAGCTCAGCGCGCAGGGCATCGGTGAGGGTCGCGTCGGAGACGAAGCCCATGCTCTGGCTGGCCGAAGCCTTGTCAGTTGCGAGGCGACCGTAGCCGAGGAACTGCGGGAGGGCAGTCCAGAACTTGTAGACGCCCTGGCCGAGGTCACCGACGCCGTCAGGACCGAAGCTGTCCCAGAGGAAGCCACCACCAGCGGCCGTGGCCGGGATGAAGGCGGAATCCGGAACGTTGATCATGTAGAACGGGTTCGTGAAGTCCTGGCCGCCAGCAGTAGGCGAGCCGTAATGGCCATTCACAGTACCAGTCCAGTACACGTTCTCCTTGAGCACTTGCTTCACGAAGCCAGAGCCGCGGATGTCGATGCTGACCGGAGCGGCCGGCATCGGAGCGTCCCAGTAATCGACGTCGAAGTCACGAATGATCGTGTTCCGGACCGTCGTCGGGTCGTAGTTGCTGAGGGCCGCGGAAAGCGGGCCAACAAGGTCGAGGAGGCTGTACGGGCCTTCAATCGGGCCCGGGATGTTGTACGACTGCGTAATCGTGGTCACAGTGCCAACAGTGGTGCTGGTAGTCGTCTCGGAGCAAGCGCCCCAAGGCGTGTCGCAGTGGAGACCACTGTTCGGGGCGACCATGATGTCGTAGCCAGGGCGGAATTCTTCCGCCGTGCCCTTAACGTCTTCGCCGTCCGGGCCACCTGCGAGCAGAGCCCAGTCGTCCGGCATCACCCAGCGGTTGGCCGGGAGGAAGTTGAGAGCGTTGGTGCGGTCTTCAAGACGGCCCGACGGGTTGCTGCTGAGGAACCAGCCCTTGACGCGGCCACGAATCAGAAGGTCTGCAGAGACATTCCATTCGGCTTCGCCAGAAGCGTTGTCGTCAGAGGCGTCCCACGGGTTGCCCGGAGCGTAGTCGCCCGTCTCGTACGGGAGAACCGACGAGGAGACAGTCTTGCTCGGTGCGTTGTGGTTCGGCTTGGAAACCTGGTCGACGATCGAGAGCTCAATCGATTCGAACTTCATGTAGTAGATGACGAACGCAATCTTCGAGAGATTGAGCCCTTCTTCACCATCGATGAAGGCTTCGATATCGACCTGGCCCGGGTCCTCGGACTCATACAGCACGCGGCTGATGCAGTTTTCGTTCCCGTCTTCGATGTCGTTGTTGTCTTCGACCTGGTCGACTTCGTCGTCAACTTCAACCCACGCATCGTCGTTGCCGGTAATTTCGGCGCCGAGCGACGGAAGGAAGTTACCCGGGCCTGCGCCGCGGATGAAGTGAACCCAGAACGTTCCGTCCGAGACCGGGCAGATGTTCGTGGCAGCCGGCTGAGCCGGGACTTCGGTCGAATCGACGTCATACGCGCGGCCAGTGCCGCTGATGCGCCAGTCGTGCTCGAGGATGACGCGCTGACCGGCCCACGCGAGCAGGATCTGCTTCTGCGGCGGCGGTGCAACAATCCAGCGAACGGTCACGATTTCGGCAGGAGCCGTATCGAAGTCGCTGCGGAGCTGAACGTCTTCTTCGGAGGTGATGGTGACGGAGGTCACTTCGTTCGGCGAGCAATCGGCGTTGCCGGTGTCCGTCGTGTCAGAGCCGTCGTCCGTCGGGAGGATCTGGAAGCCCACACCCTTGTCGCTGTTGATGATCGTTACGGAATCGCCAACGTAGAGAACTTCCACGTCGCCGGTGACCGGGTTTTCAACAAGGACGCTACCGCAGGTGCCGCCGACCGTGAAGGTCTGCTGGACGCCGTCGATCGGGCCGCTGTAGTCGGCGTGGTCGCCGAACGCATATTCGATGAAGGACATGCCGCCCGCGATGATGTTGCCAGCGTTGCCGCCAGTAACAATCGTGGAGCCAGCACTGGTGACGGTCGTGCCGTCAAGGTTCGCGCGGTCGATGCAGTTGACATCAATGGACGAGACATTCGCATCGCGAACGCAGGTGCCACCGAAGGCAAGGCTGGTCCAGCTTGCGAGGTCCTGTTCGTTGCCGAAAATCGTGCTGCCAATGTTGCCGAAGGCAGAGACAATCTTCGTGCTGTCGATGTCGTTCCATTCCTTCACCAGCGGGGTGTCGTCAGTACCGTAGAGGTAGTAGACGGTGTCCGTCAGGGTGTCGGTTGCGGTGATGGTCTGGCCACCAGTGCCGGCGGAGCGCCACGAAACACAGTTTGCTTCGTCGTCGCTCTGGAGCAGGTCGTCAATGACGAGAACGTCTTTGGTGCCGCCAGCAGGGCTGACAGTGGCATTGCTGCCCGGCGTCGGGAGAATGCTCCAGACAATGTTCGCATCATCGTCGAGACCGAGGTCCGAGGAGATGAGGCAGACGGTGTGGAGGGAGCCAGTGGCGTCGTCGATGTCGTCCTGGAGGAAGTCATCAAGTTCGCTGTCGCCCGGATCATGGAGGGCCTGGTTCTCGTCGGTTTCGCTTTCGCCATGAGCAGCGGATTCCGCGGCTGCATCGACGTCAACGTGGACGAGGCCACCATCGGCTGCTTCGACAACGGTCACAGAGGCCTGTGCAGTGGTCGAAAGGGCGAGAACTTCACCGATGTAGCCATTGGCAACGACGGTGTTCGTGATGACGCCTTCAGTTTCGTTCACATTGAAGCGAACGGTGAAGGTGCGCGAGCCACCAACCGGGAGGGCGACGTTGCTTACGCAAGTGACGACCAGACCCGCAGCGCTGCAGCTGGCGGTAGAGCCGGACGCGACATAGGTCGTGCCAGCCGGGAGGGTATCGACAATCGAGACGCTCGTAAGCGGTTCGCTGCCGGAGTTGGTCACTACGATCGTCGAGGTGACAACGCCGTCCTGGCCGATGAGGGTCGGGGCGTTGGTCTTGACGGCGACGAGGGCCGGTGCATCGACTTCGGTCTGAGCCGCGTCCATGGAACCGGTCGCGTTGTCGGCGGTCACCGTGGCAACGTTCGTGAGAATCGTGCCATTTTCGATGGTGAGGTCGTCGAGGAACGCAACAATCGTCACGACAACGAATTCGCCTTCGTCGATGGTGCCATCGAGGCAGTCATCGTCGCTGGGGGTGAAGCCAGTCGGGCAAACGATCGAGTCGAGCGTGAGGCCATCAGGGAGAAGGTCCGTGATGTCGACGTTGGCTGCGTCGGCGTTGCCGTTGTTGGTCACCGTGATGGTGAACGTGACGTCTTCGCTAGCGCTAACTTCGCCGCTGGAAATCTTCACGAGGGAGAGATCCGGGACCGAAGCCTGGATAGAGGCCGAGGCCGAGACGTTGATACCACCGTCGGCGGTAACCGTTGCGGTGTTGAGGAAGCTGGTCAGCGCGGAAACGATGCCGTCAGCGAGGACGACATTGACGGTGCAGACGAGGGTATCGCCGGCCGTAATGGTGCCGCTGAGGAGGCTGATCGTGTTGCCAGCGTTGCTGCAGTCGCCCGCGACGCTCGTGACAACGAGGCCAGCAGGAACGACGTCGGTGAGGACTGCGCCAGTTGCATCATCGCCGCCAACGTTTTCGATGGTGATGATGAATGCGCCCGGGTCGCCCGAGCCAACGCCGCCAACGGTCGGGCCGTCAACGGCCTTCGTGATGGTGAGCTCAGGGTTGTTGTCGATGACAAGGGTGCCGGTCGAGGTGACGGTGTCAATCTCGTCCGCGTCGAAGTCAGCGGTGTTGGTGATGGTCTGCGGGAGAGCACCGGTGATGCTGACCATGTGAACCACAACCGTGATCGACTCGCCCGGGTTGAGCTGAGTGATCGGGGAGGATTCGCCTACGCCCGCGCCGTTCTTGAACGTGCAGTTAAGCGTATCCGGGTCCGATGCGAGGAGACCGAGGGCGACCACGCATGCGCCGCCGAGCGAGCCCGTGAAGGTCTGGCCGACTGCGTCGATGGAACCCACAACGCCGCCATTCAGCTGGCCATCAACGAGGGTGAGCTCGGTGAGGGGCACTGTGCCGGTGTTGGTGATCTGGAAGATCCAGTCGAATTCCTGGAACGGGGTCGAGGTGACGCTGCTCGGCGAGGCAACCTTCGTCAGCAGAGCAGAAGCTTCGCCACCGAAAAGGAATGTCGCGTCGTCAAGCGGGCCTTCGTCACCCGGGTCCACGCTCACCTGGTCGCAGAGCTGAGCTGCGCTGGAGCCGCCGGCGGAGACGTTGTCAGCCGTGACGCAAGCGCCAGGGGCCGTGTTGTCGATGCCGTTCTCGACGAGGTCGCCAAGGAGGCCGTCAATCGGCTCGTCGCTCAGGGACATCGAGAAGTTGATCCGGACCGTGGTGATGCCAGGGCCGGCAACGGTCATGCCGGAGCAGGTTACGAGCGGGCCGTCAGGGCTCGCGTTGTCAACGGTGCAACCGCCAGCGGCCGAGGTGTCGGTCACGCTGGTGACGAACAGCCGGTCGTCGAGCTCGTCGACAAAGCCGACGTCCGTGGCTCCGACGGTGCCGGAGTTGACGATAGTGATGTCGTAGTAACCGGCGCACGGGAGGGTGCACACGCCGCCAACAATCTCGACCGACTTGTCTACGGAGAGGCAAGGGGTTTCGATGTTGAACTGCTCGGTGTCGCTGTCGCTGTCGCTGTCGCTATCGGTAGCGACGGCGCTGACGGCGATTGCGAGGTCGTCTGCACAGTTAGGCTGCGCATCGACCACGCCCGCGTACGAGGAGCTGGTTGACGCCGGACCGTCGTAAACGCAGGAGAGGGAGTTGGCGCCGAAGGTTTCGGTGCCGTCGTCCAGTGCATCACAGGCGTTGTTCGGGTCGGGGATGGTAGGAGTTGTGTTCGGGACGGTGGTGAGGACCGTAAGGTCGCCGGCCACGCCGGTCCCGGAGGTTACGATACAGGAAATGGTGCTGCCGCCGGTGACGTCGGTGCCTGGGAAGGCCACATCGCCATCAGGGGTGCATTCCAGCGTAGGACCCGTAACGACCGCGTTAGCGGACTTCGAGACCAGCTGATTTCCCATCGTAGCCAACACAGCGAAGGTAGCGAGGATTGCGATCAGAAGACCGATCCGCTTGCTACCCATAGTCTGCGCTAGTTCTTTTGCCAAGTTTGCTACCTCTTGCAGTCGTATCTGACTGAATTGGCTATGCCGTTACCACCCTGGCTGGTGGTCGGCCTGTGTTGTTGTGGCGGGGTGTCCCCGAAGGGAGCCCTGCCGTAATCCGGACTCGCCCGGATTTGCGGGCGCTCATTCTGCCGCTGACCGCTCCGGGGGTGAACCCCGTGTGCGTGAGGCGGAGAGGGCTGTGATGGTGAGGTCGCCCGCTCGTCTGCCGCCGGGATGTGGCGCACTTCCTGGGCGGGTCCGGGCTTTCCCTCTGCGTGTCAAAAGTGGTTTTCAGGTCATTCTTCTCGTGGATGCGTGGACCTTCCGGGGTGCTGGCAAATGTCAGCCCTTCCGGAGCGCCGTCCTCACCGCGAGATGATTGCCCTCCTTTCGCTTGGAGTGAGCTGTATAGAAGCCAGGTCCCGCTCAACAAAAGAGCGGATTCCGTGCCCTAAGGGCATGGAACCCGGCTGAACGGGACGCTGCCGATGTTCGGCGAGTGAACCATTAACCGGCTGATTGGCCTCGAACACGTTGTGCTCCCATCGCTTTCCGGGCTGCACACAGACAGCTACGCGCGGCTCCGCCCGAAGGGGACGCGCCCGGTAAAGTCTTGGGAACGATATCGAGGACAGCATCTTGGGTCAATGCTCCTTTTACGCCGTAGTTACACGACAGCAAGCCAAAGTCACGGCTTGAACCTCCCGTTTCCGGGCAGATTCCTCCGTATGGCACTTGAAACGCGCGCTGGGCCTAAGAGGTTAACGGCACGGAAATGAGCAATATCCGAACTCATTTCGGGAGTTCGTCCTTTACCGGGAGGGGGATCCCTGGTGGCGAGGACTGAGGGATGAGGACTGAGAGGCTCAAGGACGAATCTGTAGGCTGGGAATGATCGTTCTGTCTGGTTGGTTGAGATGAACAGGACGGAGGGATGAGGACTTAGCGCCTCGCCGGCCATGGGACGATCCGGCATCAAACCCACTCATACCTCAGTCCTCGGCCCTCAGTCCTGAAAATTCCTGTATCATTACGTCACCCTTGGCGGGGTGGGGCTCCAGGTTGGCTGATGCCCATGTTCTCTCTCCCTCGCGTCCTCTTTGCGGCAGCTGCCGGTGGCATGCTGCTGGTGGGCGTGATCGCTATCACCGCCTCGACGACGAACTCGGCCGGCGCGGACGATACCTACACGATCGCCATCCTCGATACGGCGTTTAACCCGGCGAATTGCATCGTCAATCGCGCCTCGAACCACTCTGTCCAGTTCATCAATAAAGGGAAGGTTCCCCACCAAGTGCGCTCCGTGAACACGGGCAC
>JBBSKE010000118.1:0-9487 GCA_038256595.1 Tepidiformales bacterium
CTCGAACTCGTGCTCATCGAAAGCGGCGGCGACAACCTCTCCGCCACGTTCAGCCCAGAACTCGTGGACCGGGTCATTTACGTGATCGACGTGGCCGGGGGCGACAAGATTCAACGCAAGGGCGGGCCCGGGATCTGCAATTCGGACCTGCTCGTGATTAACAAGCGCGACCTCGCACCCTACGTCGGCGCGGACCTCGAGGTCATGCGCCGGGACACGGTCATGCAGCGCGGCGAGCAGCCCTTCCTCGTCACGAACATGCACGACCCGGCCGATCGCTCGCTGATCGCCGAGTGGGTCGTCGCCGAGCGGGCCGCCGCGCTCAGCCTGTGACGAGTTCGCGCGCCCGGCTCGTAGCAAGCGCTAACTCACGCGGCGAGACTCGCGCGCTCACGGCAGCGGCCGCTCCCCAGCGCTGGACCCTCGCCCGCGCCGCCCGAGATGGCTGGCTCGAAGTGACGCACCAGCTCCTCGGCGATGGCGTCTTTGGCGGCGATTGCCACCGCACCAGCATTGTCGCGAATCCTGGCAGCCGGCTGCTTGTGCGGGCGGTGGCGGCCACTCCCCTGCGCGGCGAACCCCCGGGCGCGACGGTCACGCACCTGCGCGTCGAACCGGGCGCCTCGCTGGTCCACCTGCCCGGTGCGCTCATCCCCCATCTCGGTTCGAACCACAGCAACGTGCTGCGCATCGATGCCGCGGCTGGCGCGCGCGTAATCGCCGCCTCGGTGGTCGTCCCCGGGCGCACGGGGATGGGCGAACGGAACGCGTTTTGTCGCCTGCGCATGCGGACCATCGTCACCACCGGCGGCAATCTCGCCCTCGCCGAGGAGAGCGTCATCGTGCCGCGAACCTTCGCGATCGATGGCCCTGCGGGGTTCGCCGGCGATGGCGCGAGCATCACCGTGGTCGCCCTGGGAGACTGGCCGGGCCTCGACGCCGGCTGGTGGCAGGAGGTTGCGAGCCTCCCGGGAGTCGCCGGTGCGGCCGCGCCGCTGCGCACCGGGGGAGTGGTCTTGCGGGCGCTGGCGGTCCACCTGGGGGCCGCTCAGCGCCTCCTCGATGCCATCGCCGCGGCCGCTCGCCTCGCCGGATAGCCCCCGATTACGCCCCAAATTGCGTCCCTCGAAGGGTCCAAATCGGTGTCCAAATGCTAAGTAACGGACTGACCCGGGCTTTCCAGAAACGGGCCGATTCCGGGGTGTTTGAGTTCAAGATTTGACAGAAGGCGGAACAGTCGTGGCACACGTTTAACACGGTGTTCATTCCGGGTTATTACTGCGTTCACGCACACGAAGCGTGTTCGAAACCTGCCGACCCTAGCTTTCCTGTCATGCCCTCTGCTGGCGTGCCCCCAGGTGGACCAGCACCGGCGAGACCCAAAACGGAGACCCAACACTTGAAATTTCGAACCAGCAACAACGAACCGAGCCCTGAACGGCAGGGATTCTCTCGCCGGCGCCTCCTCAAGGCTGGTGGCGCCCTGGCGATCACGCCAGCCGTCGCAAGCATCCTTGCGGCATGTGGCGGGGACGACGATGACGACGCCCCGGCATCCGGTGGTTCGACCACCACGGCCAGCGGCGACACGATCAAGGTCGGCATCCTCCACTCGTTGAGCGGCACCATGGCCGTGAGCGAAGTCGCCGTTCGCGACGCAGACCTGATGGCCATCGACGAGATCAACGCCGCTGGCGGCGTCCTCGGCAAGCAGCTCCAGCCTGTGGTGGAGGATGGCGCTTCCGACTGGCCGACGTTCGCAGAAAAGGCGAAGAAGCTGATCCTCGACGACAAGTGCGCCGTCGTCTTCGGCTGCTGGACGTCCGCCAGCCGCAAGCAGGTGCTCCCCGTGTTCGAACAGAACAAGGCGCTCCTCTACTACCCGGTCCAGTATGAAGGGCTCGAATCCTCGCCCTACATCTTCTACACCGGCGCGACCACCAACCAGCAGATCGTCCCGAGCGTGGAATACCTGCTCAAGGAGAACAAGAAGAAGTTCTTCCTCGTGGGTTCGGACTACGTCTTCCCGCGCACGGCGAACAAGATCATCAAGGCTCAGCTCGCGGCTTCTGGCGGAACCACGCTGGCCGAAGAGTACACGCCCCTTGGCCACACCGATTACCAGACGGTCATCAGCAAGATCAAGGCTGCCAACCCGGATGTTGTCTACAACACCCTGAACGGCGACTCCAACGTGGCCTTCTTCAAGCAGCTTCGCGATGCCGGCATCACGGCCGCCAACCTCACCACGCTTTCGGTCTCGATCGCGGAAGAGGAAGCGGTTGCCATCGGTGGCGACATCATGAAGGACCACCTCGTGGCCTGGAACTACTACGAGACCACGAAGACGCCGGAGAACGAGAAGTTCGTGAAGGCCTACCACGCCTACACCCAGAAGGCCGGCAAGCAGCGCCCGACCTCCGACCCGGTGGAGGCCGCCTACATCAGCGTCAATCTCTGGGCGATGGCCGCCAAGAAGGCCAACTCCATCGAAGTCGAGGCGATTAAGACCGCTATGGCCGGCATCGAATTCGCCGCTCCCGAAGGCAAGGTGACCGTCCACGCGACGAACCACCACATCTCCAAGACGGTGCGCGTTGGCAAGATTCGCGCCGATGCGCTCATCGACGAGGTGTTCGCGACGCCAGCGCCCGTGGCGCCGGACCCGTACCTCGAGACCTACTCCTGGGGCGGCGAATTCGCCAAGGAGAAGAAGAGCTAGGCCCTCCGCAACGGAGCCCTCGCACAGCACAACTTCGGCCCGGCCACGCGATTCAACCCGCGCGGCCGGGCCTGCGTCAGCCGAATCCGCCATTCGCACCGAATTGGCGGTGACCCTGGCAAGACACCGGCCGAGGTGGCAGAAGGATTGCCACGCCGCCGAGGCGGGGGGACACAGATGGACGTCTTTCTTTCGAACCTGTTCAACGGCCTCAATCTCGGGGCGATTCTCCTGCTCGTCGCGCTTGGCCTCGCGTTCTCCTTCGGCCTGATGAACGTCATCAACATGGCGCATGGCGAATTCATCATGGTCGGCGCCTACAGCGCCTACGTCGCCCAGAACCTCTTCGAAAACCTCTTCGGTTCTGCCGGCATCGAGACGTGGTTCCTCTTTGCGATTCCAACGGCCTTCATCATCGCCGCCCTGATGGGCATGGTGCTCGAACGCACACTCATCCGCCGGCTCTATGGACGCCCGCTCGATACCCTCCTCGCCACCTGGGGCGTGAGCCTCGTGCTCCAGCAGGTCGCACGCAGCATCTTCGGTTCGCCGAACGTGCAGGTGACCGCGCCAACCTGGTTGCGTGGCGGCATCGAAGTGACCGGCGACTTCCAGATGGCCTACATCCGGCTCTTCATCCTCGGGCTGGTCGCCCTCAGCGTGTCTGGCGTCTGGTTCTACCTTTCGAAGACGAACCCAGGCCGCCGCACCCGCGCCGTGATGCAGAACCGCGAAGTGGCGGGCGCGATGGGCGTCGTCACCCCGCGGATCGACATGCTCACCTTCGGGCTGGCCTCCGGGCTGGCGGGCATCGCCGGTTGCGCGCTCGCCCTGATCGGCCCCATTGGCCCGGCAATCGGCACCTACTACATCGTCGATGCCTTCCTCGTGGTCATCCTCGGTGGCGTCGGCCAGGTGATTGGCACCGTGGTCGCGGCGCTCTCGATTGGCTGGCTCAACGCAATTCTCGAATACCAGACGAGTGCATCGCTGGCGAAGGTGATCGTCTTCGCGATGGTGATTGCATTCCTGCAATGGCGCCCGGCCGGCATGATTGCCCGCCGGTCGGCGCGATAGGGGGCCGGACATGACAGAGCTTCTCGGAACCGCGGTCCCGCGCAGGCCAGTGGCCGCGCCCCGCTCGAAAGCCGCCTTCTGGGCGCGTGAGGCGACCCCGTTCCTCATCGGCGCGATCGTCCTCCTCGTCATCGCGCCGAACTTCCTCTCGGACTTCCGCCAGAACCTCCTCGCGAAGTACCTCTGCTACGCGATCATCGCCATCGGCATCGACCTCATCTGGGGCTATTCGGGCATCCTCAGCCTCGGCCACGCGGTCTGGTTCGGCCTCGGCGCCTACGCGATGGCGATGTACCTCAAACTTGCGAACTCCGGCGATGCAATCCCGGACTTCATGAACTGGAGCGGCCTCGAATCCCTCCCGTTCTGGTGGGAACCGTTCCGCTACGCCTGGTTTGCCCTGCCGATGGTGATGATCGGGCCAGCGGTGCTCGCCTTCTTACTGGGCCTGCTCGTGTTCAGAAGCCGCGTGAAGGGCGCCTATTTCGCCATTGTCACACAGGCCCTCGCCGTCATCCTCACCGTCTTCATCGTCGGCCAGCAGGCCTACACCGGCGGCACGAACGGCATCACGAACTTCCCCGAAGCGTTCGGCATGAACCTCGCCGAAACTAGCAGCCAGAACTTCTTCTACACCGCAACGGTCATCGCCCTTGGAATCTGCTTCCTGGTCGCGACTTGCATCACGCGTTCGCGCTTCGGCCGGCTGCTCAACGCCATTCGCGATGACGAGGACCGGGTGCGCTTCGCCGGCTACAACGTGGCCGTCATCAAGGCGCTCGTCTTCGCGATTTCGGCCGGCATGGCAGGCATCGCCGGGGCGCTCTTCGTGCCCCAGGTCGGCGCAATCACGCCTTCGAGCCTTGGCATCGTGCCCTCGATCGAATTCGTGCTCCTCGTCGCGGTCGGCGGCCGCGGCACACTCACCGGCGCGGTCATCGGCGCGGTGGTCGTGAGCTGGGCGCGCAGCTCCCTCTCCGAAAACTACCCGGACACATGGCAGTACTTCTACGGCGCGCTCTTCATCGGCGCGGTTGTCCTCTTCCCCACGGGCATCGTTGGCGCCTGGCGGAGGCTCCTCCTGGAGGCCCGCACCCGCCTGAGCAAGAGCAGCGTGCCCGCGACCAGCGGGTCCATGGATGTTGATGCGAAGGGGGCCGCCGGTGTCAAATAGCGCTGTACTCGAACCAGTCCTGTCCGAAGAGGACCGCAAGCGAATGGTCCATGGCGAGCAGGCGCTCCTCTGGATCGAAGACCTCGTGGTCTCCTTCGATGGATTTCGCGTCCTCGACGACCTGAGCATCACGCTCTTTCGCGGCGAATTGCGCTTCCTCATCGGCCCGAACGGCGCCGGCAAGACGACGCTCATGGACATCATCTCCGGCAAGATTCGCGCGGTCTCGGGCAAGGTGATGTTCGATACGTCGAACCCGAACGACGCGGTGGGCCGCCCGGTAGGCGTCGAAATCGACGGGCAGATGATGTTCAACGGTCACAACCTGAGCCGCATGCGCGAAGACCAGATTGTGCGCGCGGGCATCGGCCGCAAGTTCCAGACGCCCTCGGTGTTCGGCAGCCTTACCTGCTTCGAAAACGTCGAAGTCGCCGCGGGCCTGCGCGACAGGCTCTTCCGCCACTTCTTCCCAATGGGCCAGTCCCGCCGCGACGACATCGACGCCGTCCTCGAACGCGTCGGCCTGCAGGAGCGGCGGGACACGTTCGCCTCGTCTCTCTCGCACGGCGAGCGCCAGTGGCTCGAAATTGCGATGCTCCTGGCCCAGAAGCCGAAACTGCTCTTGCTCGACGAACCCGTCGCCGGCATGACCGGCCGCGAACGCGAGCGCACGGGCGAACTCCTGCACGCGCTCGAACGCGACCACACGCTCATCGTCACCGAGCACGACATGGACTTCGTGCGCCAGTTTTCGCGCAAAGTCACCGTCCTCCACATGGGCAAAGTGCTCAAGGAGGGCCGGGTCGAAGAGATCCAGGCCGACCCGATGGTCCAGGAGGTCTACACCGGCCGCTCGAAGCCAACGATGGGGGAACATTGATGCTCGGACTCGCTACCACTCTGCTGCCCTGGAGAAACGCCGACGACCCGGCGAAGAAGGACAACGGCCAGCTCCTGAGCATCGAAAAAGTGAACATCGCCTATGGCCACAGCACCGTGGTGCGCGATATCACAGTCGATGTCGCGCCCGGGCAGGTGGTCTGCGTGATGGGCCGCAACGGGGCGGGCAAGACGACCCTGCTCAAGTCGATTATCGGCGTCCTCCCGACGAAATCGGGCTCGATTCACTTCCACGGCAAGAATGTAACCGGCAGCCCGAGCTACCGGCGGGCGCGCGCGGGCATTGGCTACGTGCCCCAGGGCCGCGGCATCTTTCCCTACCTCAGCGTGCTCGAAAACCTCCAGATGGGCCTCGAACCCGTGGGCAAGGACACCGGCCAGCTCGAAGAGATCTTCGCGACCTTCCCGGTGCTGAAATCGATGGCGAAGCGGACCGCGGGCGTGCTCTCCGGCGGCCAGCAGCAGCAACTCGCCATCGGCCGGGCTCTCATGGGCCGCCCCCAGCTTCTCCTGCTCGACGAACCCACCGAGGGCATCCAGCCGAACATCGTCGAAGAGATCGAGGGCGTCATCGGCTCCCTCCGCGGCAAGATGACGATCCTGCTGGTCGAACAGTTCCTCGGCTTCGCCCTGGCGAACGCGGACCACTGCTACGTGCTCGAACGTGGCTCGGTGACTCTCAGCGGCCCTCCCGCCGAACTCGATGTAAAGCGCCTGCAAGAAGCCCTGGCAATCTAGAGAACGCTCTGTGCGACCTGACACCAGGTCACCTGCCAGCTGGCTCGAGCAGGGACCCGGGACTGCTCCGCGAGTCACCTCTCGTACGGGCGGGCGAAATGGTGGCGAATCACGATGTCCCCGGGCTGGCGCACCGGGGCTCGGACGCGGGAGTGGCAGGTCGACCTCCGAGCCTGGCCTCCGCACGACCGCGGACCCTCTCGCCTCCTGGGTTGCGAAATTGCGAGTATTCTATAGACAAATGAACTATGGGTTCCTAGTATCTCGGACATTCACCGTACGAAGGAGATTTGTCATGAGACTGCAGACGCCCACCCGGGACGGACCGCCGATTCGCGTTACCGCGAACCCGGCAGCAACACTGCCGCACGCCCACCGGCACTTTACGCGCAGGCACTTCATCCGCGGGGCGGCGGGCGCGGTCGCGGTCGGCGCCGCTGCCACGACATCGCTTTTGCGAGCGCCATCCGCCGAGGCCCGGACCCCCATGGGGAACCAGATCGTTCCCATTCCCTACGGCCTCGACTTTTTCGACGACGGCACCATCTACCGCGTCGAAGCTCCACCTTTCCCTGGCTTCGGCGAAGACCCCTCAACCATCTTCAACTTCGAAGGGGCGTCCGCGATTACGTTCAGCGATGGACTCGTCGATCGCACGAATCGCAAGTCCGGCGTTGTCGAGACGCTGCCGTTCATCGCCAGCGACATGCGCTTCATGCAGGGAACCTACGCAGACCGGCACGGGAAGGTCCGCTCGGGCACCTTCGGCTTTGTCTGAATTGACGTCTACGACCCCGGTACGGGGTCACAACTCCACGATTTTAATCCCGGGATCGAGCGCAGCGGCCTCTTCTGGACCTCGAAATACCGGGACGATTCGGTCCACGTAGACCTCGGGGCCGGCACCGCGACCTTTGAGTTGCGCAACGAACCGATGCCGGACTTTTTCACCTTCCAGAACGCGCTGCTCGGCGATGGACCCAAACCAGCGAATGGCGCGGTCTCGTTCAAAGTGACCTGGCTGACCACCGGACCCGCAGTGGCGACGGACATTCCTGCGAAGCCGTTTTATGGGGAGCACGCACCCGCCATCGGGCAGATGGAATGGTCTGGCCGTTCGGGTGACTACCTGTTCCAATCGCACCCCATCGAAACCTCCAGTTCGCCGTCCGGGGCATTGCTCGGATGGCAGCGGAACGGCTCGATGTACTAACCTCGCGCCCTTGCGAGGCAATGGGTTCGGTGGCCGTCATTCCGCAGACGGCCACCGAACCGCGGCCATTCGTTCCTAACCCGGCTTCAAGACCCGAGGCGACAGTCCCGAGCGCCCCCTACTCCCTGCGCGCGTTTGGCCGCACGATATTCTTATGGATGGATCACTCGGAATCGCTCTCGGGCTCATCGGGCTAGCGCTGCTCGTCCTCATGAATGCCGCCTTCGTGGCAGCAGAATTCGCATTTGTTGCCGTTCGCCGCACCCGCGTCGACCAGCTCGCCCGCGAAGGGAAGAGCGGCGCGCGCGTCCTGCTGCGGTCGCTGGGCAGCATCGACAACACGATCGCCGCGACGCAGCTCGGGATCACGCTCGCCGGCCTCGCCCTCGGTGCCCTGGGCGAGCCGGCCCTCGCGCGCATCATCGAGCCGCCCGTCACCGCGGTCCTCGGTCCATTCGCGGGCGACGCCATCACGCGCGTCGTCTCGGTCGTCTTCGCGTTCACGGTCGTCACCTTCGCGGTCATCGTCTTCGGCGAACTCGCGCCGAAGTCCATCGCGCTCGCCCGGCCAGAGAAAGTGGCGCTCACCCTCGCCTTTCCCGTGCAGATTTTCGCGCTGATATTCCGTCCGGTGGTCTGGGTGATGAACGCCGCCGGACAGGCGATTATCAAGCCGCTGGGGCTGAATTCCGGCATCAGTCGCGAAGGCGGCGAGACGCTCGACGCCGAGGAACTCGACCTCGTCATCCAGGCGAGCGCCCGCGCTGGTCTGCTTTCGAATTCGGAGCTGCTAATCGCCCGCCGCGCGCTCGAATTCAGCGCCATCCAGGCGAACCAGATCATGATCCCGCGCACAGAAGTGGTCGCCATCGACGTCACCAGTTCGCTCGACGACGTGCTCGCGATGGCGGCGAAGACTGGCCACACGCGCTACCCCGTGTTCGAAGAGGACATCGACCACATCTCCGGCATCCTCGATGTGAAGTCGCTCATCGGGCTCGTCCAGCGTGGCGGGACCGAATGGCGGCGGCTCGTGCGCCCGGCGGTCGCGGTTCCGGAATCGGTCAGCGTCGAAGTGGCGGTGGCGGCGATGCGCGGCCGCCAGACCCAGATCGCGGTGCTGGTCGATGAACACGGAGGCACGAGCGGCATCCTCACGGCGGACGAGGTGCTCTACCGGCTGCTCGGACGCTGGCTCGGCGGCAACCGGCCCGGCGCCGAAGCGGTTCGTTCGCTCAGCAGCGGCAACCTCATGCTCAGCGGTCTCGCGCTCATTTCCGATGTCGAAGATGCGACCGGCGCCGAACTCAGCGACGACAACTACGAGACGGTTGGCGGCTTCCTGATGGCGAAGCTCGGGCGCATGCCGCGCACCCACGATGAGGTGCAGGTGCCCGGCTTCCGCTTCAGAATCCTCGGAATGGACGGCCGCCGCGTGGACCGCGTGCTCGTTCTGCGCGAGAAAGACGGCATGCCGCCACCGCCGCCGGCGTAGTAGAACGGTCGCGAGCAGCGTCTTTATCCTGCTCGTTCCGTTACCTGAGTCGTATTTATGGGTAGGATCAGCCAAACGTCGCGGCAAGATTGTGCCATGCTCGCGGGCGGATCCCCTCAGGATGGCGGGCCATTGCCATGGACGGAATCGAAAACTCGACCTCTCTCC